>JBHALC010000123.1:0-6220 GCA_041827565.1 Erysipelotrichaceae bacterium | reverse complement strand
ATTTCATAACTAGCTTTATCCAATACATAATTAATAGCGATTTTATCCACTTTTGTATCTCTTAATGTTTCCTCATTAAGATCTACTCCTGAAATATTTGCACTATTTAAAAATGTTGAAATCGTTTTAAAATCGATTTTATCTTTTACATAATTTATTTCATATGTATTTTCTACTTCTTTAATTTCAATATCTCTTTCTACTGACTTGAAAAATTGAGTATAGTCACTACTATTTGCACGATTAATTACTGCACCAAATTGTTTTTCATCGTATACTGTTTTAACCCAAACATCTTTTAGTTGTGGAGTTAACTCCGTATTCACATATGAGAATCCATCTTTAATATATGTATTCACTTTTAATGCATCTTTTGTCTCTGGAGATTGAACTTCCATCGACACATAAGCTTGTAATGGTTCCAATGCAATTTGCATATCCGCATTAACATCAAAAACAACTTTTTGCTCGCTTGTATTAATATTCATTATATTTTTCATTACAACTTCTGCACTCTTATATGCACGATCTACTTCTACCATTTTTGATAATATTTCTGATTTATTAATCTCTTTTGAATCCGATTTTTGTGTTGTAGTTATTCCACATGCTGATAACGCCAATAATCCTGCTACTAAACTTGTTATTAATAGCTTTTTTAATTTCATTTACCCTTTTTAACTAATAAATACTATTGTGAAATTGCGTTTTTCACTACATCTTCTGGAACTTTAATTTCAGTAATTGTATTAAATCCACCATAAGTTGCTTCCGTTTTCACTTCCATTTTATTTTCTGCATTTGCTTTTTGAGATAATTTAATTTCCATTGTCATTGATTTAGCCTGACTTGTAGCTTTATCAACTAAGTATGTTAATGAGATTTTTTCAACATTTGTATTATTTAAAGCATTTTGCCCTAAGTTTTGCTCTGAAATTCCTACACCTGTAAATAGTGAAGCAATATCTCCCATATTTGCTCCTTCTTTTTCATATTTTAATTCATAGTTGTCACCTGATTCACTAACTACTAAATCTTTTTCAACTTTACTAAAGAATGAAGCATAGTCATTATTGTTTGTTTGTTCAATTAAAGATTTAAATTGATTTTCATCATATGTCGTTTTAATCCAAACATCTTTTAATTGTTCAACAATTGGTGCATTTGTATATGTAAATCCATCTTTTACATAAGAAGTCATTTTAATGCTTTGTCCTTCTTGATCTGATGTAGCATCTAATACTAAATGAGCTTGTAGTGGCTCAACTACTACTTTAATATCCATTGCCATATCAATTTTATTTGTTTTTCCACTTTCTATAACTGTAATTGTATTTTTTGTTTTAACTTCAGCACTCTTATATTCTTTTCCCGCTTTATCAATTTTAGCAATTAATTCTGTTTTATTTATTTCTTTCTTTTCAGAATTTGTTTGTGTTCCAGCTTGTTGACCACACGCTGATAATGCAAATAATCCTGCTACTAAACTTGTTACTAATAATTTTTTTAATTTCATTTTTCTACCCTCTGAGCATTGCTCACCTTTCTATTTAATTTTACACTGATTTGTTGCGAAAGTATACTCATTTACACAGTTTGCAACTCGATCCATCACTAAACTAGCAGGATCATTATTTAATTCATTTTCACGAACTTTAGTATACTGAATAGGCATAAATTGAGATAATAATCCTAATGGTACACCATCTTTTAAGTTGTTAAATAAAATATTTTGTGCTTCCACCATTTTTGGTGTTGGTAAGAAATATCTTGCACGATCTGAAAATGAATACTTACGTTTATACGCAATTTCTTCTTCGCTACCATGATAGTGTTTCTGCCAATATTTAGGTGTTTCTAACATGATCTCTTCTAATTTTTCAATAAAATGAGATTGTTTTTCTTCCGGAATTAATACTTTTTCGATGTTTGCTAGTGCAAATAATCCTTCTCTTAAAGCATAAGTTAATGCCGGTCCAACTTTTAAAATTCCTACCCCATCTTCAACCAATTCTTTTAATTTAATTTTTGTTTGATAATCTGTTGAATGTCCTTCAAAAATTAAATTTGGATATTCATGAATTGCTTTCATTAAGTCTTTTGCTTTCTCGCGGTCATATTCTGTACAACCAGCATCTTTTTCTTCCACTCCAGGTTGGACAACAACTGCAATTACATAGTCAAATGCTTCTTTTAATCCTTCATTTTCAAATGCTTTCTCAAATGCTTGAATCGTTGCTTTAAAATCTTCAACTTTTGTAACTTGAACTCCAACATCTACTACATCTTGACTACCACCAGGAATTGGAACTTCACTTCCCACAATATATACTGGATGTAATGCATTTGGATTTTCTTTTTGATATTCAATAAATGCTTCTTCACATACTTTAGCTAATGTTGCTCCTCGTCTTGCAATGATTTCATCACTCAATCTTACATTTGGATCATCACTATTTACTTTCATTGATGTATCTAAATGAATTTTAGTAAACCCAGCTAAAACATACTGACGAACTAATTCTTTTGCTTCTTCCATCGCTTTTTCTTCATCAAAATGTGTAAAAGTTAATGGTCCTAAGTGATCTCCTCCTAAAATAATTTTATCATGTGCTAATCCTACTTCATCTGCAATTTTTAACACAAAGTAATAAAAGTCTTTTGGTTTCATGCCAGTGTATCCACCATATTGATCCACTTGATTTGCTGTTGCTTCAATTAATACAATACTATCTTCTTTAATTGCTTGTAACATACATGCTTTAATTGCTAATTCATTTGCAGTACAAGCAGAATAAATACCAATTGGATTTCCTTGATTTTTATATTCAATTAATTTTTTTAATGGATGTACCATCCTATCAACCTCCTTTATTTCACACTTTTATTATATCATTTTTATTTAATAAATACTAGCCTTTTTGTGAAAAATACAACTATTTAGACAAAAAGAAAAAAAGCAAAGATTCTAAAATCTTCGCTTTTAATTGTTATTTATTGATTTTTACTCCAGCTTTTTCTAAAGCTTCTGTTAAAGCTTTAACTTGAGCTTCTGGTGTTGAAGCTGCTGCTTTTTCAGCTGCTTCCACTTCTTTTTGTACCCCACTGTGGAATAAGTCTACTGGTGCTTTGTAAGTTTTTGTAGCTGGTCCGAAGAATCCAAATACAGTTCCTACTAAAGCAACTACTCCTAATAAGATAATTCCTTTAATTGGAGTCCATTTTTTCTTAGCGAATAACCAATATAATACTAATACAATTAATAATGGTAATAATTTAGGAATAATTACGTCAAGAATTTCTTTTTGAACGTTAATTGTTTTTCCACCAATATCGATTACTGCACGAGTTGTAGTTCCTCCGAAGTTAGAAGTTAATACCCCAACAACGAATACCCCTAAAATACTTGCTGAACGAGTGAATGCTCTTGAGTGTTTTGTTAATTGTCCAATTGCACTTGTTCCAAGTTTGTAACTCCAGTGCATTAACCAGTAACGTAATGGGAATTGCACAATGTTGAATGCTGCTAAGAAGATGAATGCCCCAATAATACTTCCATCTTTAGCGAAGTTTGATCCAATTCCTGCTGCGATTGGAACTAAAGTTAACCAGAAGATTGCATCCCCAATTCCTCCTAAAGGTCCCATTGCTGCAACACGAACTGCACGAATTGTGTTTGTGTCTGCTTTTTGCTCTTCTAATGCTAATACAATCCCCATAACAAATGTTACTAAGAATGGGTGAGTATTAAAGAACTCTAAGTTGTGCTCCATTGAAGTAGCTAAGTCTTCTTTGTTGCTGTGAATTTTTTTAAGCCCTGGTAAAATTCCATATAACCATCCAGCAGCTTGCATACGTTCCATGTTAAATGATCCTTGTAAGAATAATGAACGCCATGCCATTTGGTTTAAAGTTTTGTTATCTAAAGATTGTCCTCTTGATTTGTCAATATATTGTTTAGATTCCATCTTCTTCTACCTCCACTGTTTTTCCTCCACCATTTCTAGTGTTAGTTTGGAAATCGAATACCGCGATTGCTAGACCAATGAATGTTAATAAGATTAACGCTGATCCACCAACTGGTCCTCCAATTCCACCTAAAATTGTAGCTCCTGCAAATCCTGCAAAGTAGTAAACCCATAGTTCTCCAGAAACCATGATTCGTAATAATACTGCGAATCCTACGAATCTTAGCATTCCTCCCCAAGTTTCAAATGTAGATTTAACCCATGCAAATTCGTCAAAGAATGTGCTAATTTCTTTTCCAAAGCTTGTTCCAGCTGCTGCTCCTAATACAACTACGAATGCAAATGCTGCCCCTAAAGTTGCCATAGTAGCATAGTTTAAACGGTCAATTCCTTTTGTATCAGCTTTTGCTGCCATACGGTCAGCAGCATTCATTACAGGTGAAGTGATTGTAAAGATTAATGTTACGAACACTTGTCCTAATAAAGCGAATGGAATAGTAGCTGCTGCTGCTAATTCTGGTGTTAAGTTAGCTGTAATTGAGAATACTGTTGCCATAATCCCCCAAATTACTACGTTTGGTGGTTGAGCTCCCCCAATTGGCATTGCCCCAATTGACATTAATTGAATTGTTCCCCCAACAATAATACCTGTTTTGAAATCTCCTAAAATCGCCCCAACGATTGGTCCAACAACGATTGGTTGGTAAATAGACTCAAGGAAACTGAACTGGTCAATTGCAGCAATAAATGTTACTACTGCAAGTAATACATATTGTATAATATTCATTGTATTTTTTCTCCTTTCTTACTTGAATAGTTTTTCTACGCTCTCAGTTGCTTCTTGTGGAACTCGTTTGATTTCCAATTCTACACCTAAATCACGTAATCTTCTAAATGCATCAACGTCCTTGTCATCAACAGCTACCGTTGTTGCAACTTGGCGTTTTCCTTCTGCCATATGCATATTTCCAATATTTACTTTCTTAATTGGAACTCCTCCCTCAACTAGTCTTAACACGTCAGTTGGATTATCACAAATAATAAAGATTTTTTGTTTATCACTTGCTTTATGAATCACATCAATTACTTTTTGAATTGAGAAATAACGTGTTTGTGCAAATGAAGGTGCACACATATCCATTAATCCTTGGCGCATTTCATTTGTACTTACCTCATCATTAGCCACTAATAATAAGTTTGCACCAATTGCTCCTGACCACTGAGTAGCAACTTGTCCGTGGATTAAACGCTCATCGATTCTTGTTAAAACAATGTTTGGCATTAGTATCCTCCTTTCTTAAGAAGATAAACTCTTCTGTAACTGCCTAAATTATAGCACAGTATTTTACTATAATGTTATAATTTTTAATGAAATATTTGTTTTTTTTAACTTTTTTTACTATTTTTGATAAATTTTCAAGCCAATTTTTATCTTTTTTAACGATTCGTGATTGATTTAGTTTATAAAATCATAAAAAAGCACTCCATTTTGAATAAAACTCCAAAATGAAATCGCTTTTTTTATGCTGCAACATAATTTAAAAGTGCTTGAGATAGTCGTTTTACCGCCTCTTTTACTAATTCATTACTTGTAGCAAAATTCAACCTTACAAAATGACCGTCACTTTCTAAAAAATCATGACCACTAGATAAATGTAATTGATATTGTTTGCGTAGATAATTCACAAAATGTTTTGTATCTTTGACATAATGACTAATATCAATCCAAGCTAAATAAGTTGCCTGTAATTGAATTACTTTTACATCTACTTGTTTTTCAATCTCTAGTAAAGTTTGAAAGTTATTTAAAAGATATTTTTTTAATTCTTCTAAGTATTCTTTCCCCTTATTAAAAGCTACTGTACTTCCAATCGATGCAAAAGTATTTACATCCTGAATGCAGTCAATTTTAAATTGTTTTTGAATTTGTTCTCTTAGTTTTTGATTACCAACAATTGCAAATGAAGTTTTTAATCCAGCTAAATTAAATGTTTTAGTAGGAGCAGATAAAACAATACACTTATCATATTGACATAATAATAGTGAATAAAATGTTTCATAAGATAAATCACTATGAATTTCATCACTAATCAAATAAACATCATATTGTTTACATAATTGAACTATTTTTTCTATTTCATCTAATTGATAAATTTTACCAATAGGATTATGTGGTTGACATAAAATGAATAATTTTGACTGTTTCAAACATTCCTCTAATAATTCAAAATCAATTTCATATAAATTATTTT
>JBHALC010000122.1:0-2530 GCA_041827565.1 Erysipelotrichaceae bacterium | reverse complement strand
AGTTATCATTTTAAAATAAGAACAAAAAATATTTTTATTTTAATCATATTGCTTTTCACTAGAATATATTAGAATATTCTAATATAATAATATTATAGGAGAAAAAAGATGGAAAAACAAGAAATTATAAAAAAAGCAGAACTATTAAAGGCAATATCGAATCCAATTCGATTATGTCTAGTTCAAAAACTATGTCAATATGAAGTTTGTAATGTAACTTACTTTACTAACTGTATGGATGTAAGTCAATCTGCAATTAGTCAACATCTTTCAAAACTTAGAGATTTAGGGATAGTTGGATATAAAAAAGAGGGACAAGTTGTAAATTACTTTATTCAAAACGAAGAAGTAAAAGAAATTATAAAATTATTATTTAAAGGAGAAAATGAAAATGAGTAAGAAAATATTAATTGTTGGTGGGGTAGCTGGAGGTGCAACCGCAATCTCTCGTTTAAGAAGATTAGATGAAACTGCTAAAATTATTTTATTTGAAAAAAATGAACATGTATCTTTTGCAACTGTGGATTACCATACTATATTGGAGGTACAATTAAAGAAAAAGATGCATTATTTGTGACTACAAAAGAAGCAATTGAATCAAAATACAATGTTGAAATTCGTAACTTTAGTGAAGTAATTACAGTCAATCCTAAATCTAATTCAATTACAGTTAAAAACTTAACCACAAATGAAGTATACGAAGAAAGCTACGACAAATTATTATTATCAACAGGATCAAGCCCATTTGTTCCACCAATGGAAGGAAAAGATTTCAATAATGTCTTTACTTTATGGAATATTCCAGATACAGATAAAATCTACAACTACATCAATGACAACAATGTGAAAAATGCTGTTGTTGTAGGTGGTGGTTTTATCGGAGTTGAAATGGCCGAAAACTTAGTAGAAAGAGGAATTAATTTAATCTTAGGTGGCAAAGTTGATAAAATTATTGATAAGGGGAAAAAAGTTGTTCTTGCTGATGGTACAGTAATTGACACAGAATTAACATTATTATCAATTGGAATTAGAGCCAATACAAATTTCTTAAAAGATAGTGGTATTGATCTAAACCAAAGAGGTGGAGTAATTGCTGATGAATACATGCAAACTAATATCGAAAATATTTATGCGATTGGGGATATGATTGAAACTACAAACTTAATCAACAACCAAAAAACAATGATTCCATTAGCAGGAATTGCAAATAAACAAGGACGTGCTGTTGCTGCAAATATTTTAGGACAAACTCCAGAAACATTTGACGGAGCAATTGGAACAAGTATTTTAAAAGTATTTGATTTAACTGTAGCTGCTACAGGAGAAAATGAAAAAAGTTTAAACCAAAGAGGATTAAAACGCTGGATTGATTATGGAATAAGCTTAGTACACCCAAACTCACATGCAGGTTACTATCCTAATGCATTACCAATGACAATTAAATTAATCTTCGATTTAAAAACAGCTAAAGTGTTAGGAGCACAAATCATTGGATTTGATGGAGTAGATAAACGAATTGATACTATTGCAACTTCCCTATACTTTAAAGCAACTATTTATGACTTAACAAAAATTGAGTTAGCTTATGCACCACCATACTCAAGTGCAAAAGATCCAGTAAATATGGCTGCCTATGCTGCTACAAATATTTACGAACAAAAAACAACACCAATTACTTTAGAAGAATTAAAACAAAACTTATCTCAATACAAAGTAATAGATGTAAGAGAACCAATCGAAATCTCTACACATGAGTTTGACTCAGTAAATATTCCATTATCTCAAATTAGAAATCGTTTAAATGAATTAAATAAAGAACAAGAATACATTATTTTCTGTGCGGTAGGATTAAGAGGATACTTAACAGAAAGAATTCTAAAACAAAATGGATTTAAAGCTCGTAACTTACTTGGAGGATACCGTACAATTAGTGAATTTAAAGTAAAAGAAACAGCACAGCCAACTGAAAAAAAACAGGTACAACCAACTAGTATCTTAGATGTATGTGGATTAAGTTGCCCAGGACCAATTATTCAAGTTTCTAAAAAATTAGAAGATGCACAACCTGGAGAAGTATTTGAAATTAAAGCAACAGACCCAGGATTTATTCGTGATATTGAAAGTTGGTGTAATAATACCGGAAATCACTTAATTCAAAAACGAAGCGAAAAAGGGACATACTATGCAACAATTGAAAAAGGATCGCTATGTAATACTTTTGTAAAACAAAGCAACTCAAAAGAAAAAACAATGATTGTTTTTGATGGAGATTTAGATAAAGCCATTGCTGCCTTTATTATTGCAAACGGAAGTGTCGCAATGGGAAATAAAGTGAACATGTTCTTCACATTCTGGGGATTAAATATCTTAAGAAAAAAAGAATCACCAAAAGTAAAAAAAGACTTTATCAGCAAAATGTTTGGATTTATGATGCCTAAAGGTGCTGGAAAATTATCATTATCTAAAATGAATTTTATGGGATTAGGAAGTAAAATGATGAGAATGGTAATGAAGAAAAAAGGTGTAACTT
>JBHALC010000121.1:0-4385 GCA_041827565.1 Erysipelotrichaceae bacterium | reverse complement strand
ATATATACTAGTAATAAAGTAGTGATTCAATCGAAAGAAGAAATAAAGTCTTCTTTTGATTTTCAAGATCATGCTGGAAGCGATGAAAGTGGTGTAGGGGATTATTTTGGACCATTAACAGTATGTGCTACAGTAGTTACAGAAAAAGATTTAGCGTTTTTAAGTCAATTTAATATTAAAGATTCTAAACAGCTAAAAGATGATCAAATTAAAAAAATTGCACCAGAATTAATGAAAAAATTAATTTATTCTTTATTGATTTTAGATAATAAAACTTATAATATTGAAAATCAAAAATATAATTTAAATGAATTTAAAGCATTGATGCATAATCAAGCGTATCTTCATTTAGCTAGAAAAGTAGATTTGCCAAAATTAAAAGTAATTGATCAATTTTGTGAGCCTAAAATTTATTATCGATATTTAAAAAATCGTAAAACAATAGATTTACAGTTTCATACTAAAGCTGAAAATAAGTTTTTAGCTGTAGCTTGTGCAAGTATTATTGCTAGATACGCATTTTTAAAAGAGATGGAAAAAATGAATCAAAAATACGACATGATTTTTCCTTTAGGAGCAAGTGATAAAGTAGATGATTTTGGTAAGGAATTTGTGGGGAAATATGGAGTACATGAATTAGAGAGCGTTGGGAAAATCCATTTTAAAAATACAGATAAAATGGTAAAGTAAATTACAAAAAAATCACTTTTATCTAACATAATATTTACAATAGTATACTATACTAAATTATGTATAAATAAAGGAGAAGATTATGAAAATTAAAAATATAAAGAAAACTTTATTATTTTCACTAGCAATGTCATTTGTGTTTCCAAGTGTAAGTTTTGCGAATGGAAATTCGGTTGTAATTAATGAAATAGAATCAATGCTCCAGATAAAGGGGAAGATTGGATTGAATTATACAATAAATCTGAAAAAGCAGTAGATATTTCTGGTTGGGTTGTAGTTGATTTTAAAGGGTTAGAAAATTTAGCAACAGGAGATGCTAAGCTTTTTGCAGAGGGGACATTAATTGCTCCAAATGGGTATGTTACGATTAATACAGGTGAAATGGGTCTTGGGAAAAATGAGACAATTACTCTATATAATAAAGATCGAAATATTGTGGATGAAGTTTCATATGCAGCTCATGTCAAAGATACATTTGGAAGAGTTCCAAATGGAGAAGGAGCATTATTAGAAACAATTTCTACAAAAGGAGCAAGTAATAAAAAAGCTGATGTTGAAGAAAAAATAGAAACGGAAAAACCCAAACCAGCTAAAGAATCTTTAGTTGTAAAAATTAATGAGATTGAATCTAATGGATCTGATCGTGATTGGGTTGAAATTTTCAATAACTCTGATCAATCAATTGATATTTCAGGATGGCATATTAGTGATTTTGATGTTTTAGATGTAGATCATTATTCAATTAAATTACCAGAAGGTACAATTTTAGGAGCGAAATCTTATTTTGTGTTTGAAGGTGATTTAGCTAACGATATTAAACATTTTAATTTCGGATTAGGACAGTCTGATACAGTTTTTTTATATGATAAAGCAGGAGCAGTAGTAGATTCATATGAATGGAAAACACATGCTAAAGGTGGGTTATCAAGAATTCCAAATGGAACTGGGGAATTTAAAGATGTAGCCCTAACAAAGGGTAGTGAAAATAAAAATGTTGAGTTTGTGGAAGAAAAAAATTAAATGATTTAAACCCTAAAGTATTTTCTGGAAAGCAAACACATGAGTATATTGATACTGTTTCAATGTTTTTAGCTGACTCATCAGGATTAGATATATTAAATAATGAATTGTGGGCAGTAGATAATGGGACTGCAACAATTTGGAAAATGAATATTGATGAAAAAGGAATTCCTACATTTGCGAAAGGATTTGAAAAGGGGAAAAAAGTTGTGTTTATTAAAGATAAAGATGCAACAAACCCAGCAAGTCCAGATGCTGAAGGAATTACATTAGATGGAAATGGAAATGTATATCTTGCAGTTGAAAGAGATAATGGAAATAAAGCAGTAAATAAAAATATGATTTTGCAAGTTTCTCCTAATGTTGAAGCTGAGAAATTAATTCCAAATGTAGAGTGGGATGTTACAGACATTATCGATAATGCTAGAAAAGAAAGAGGAGTCACAAACTATAAAGTTCAAAATAATTATGGTATTGAAACAATTGAGTGGATTCCGAATTCAAAATTAGCAGGAAAGCTTTTTGATCAAAATACGAATGATGTATATAATCCAGCTAATTATACTTCTATTTCAAATGGACTATTCTTTACAGGATTAGAAGATGATGGATATATTTATGTGTTTGCATTAGAAGAAAATGGGAATAAAACATTAATTACGCAAATTGATTCTGGTATGGGAATGGTAATGGGATTAGACTATGATGAAAAAGAAAATAGATTATGGCCATTATTAGATAATGGTAGAGATAATACTTCAGCAACAATTACATTAAATGGAACTAAAAATCCAGATGTTACATATCATTCACCTCCTGCTTCATTAAACTTAAAAGAAAATAATGAAGGATTTGCAATTAGTTGATGGATATCGTCCAGTGTATTGGTTTATGGATGGAGTAAAACAAAATGCATTGAAATTAGGGTGGACCACAGCAACACCAGAAAAGCAAGACAACGATTTAGTACAAGTAGATTCGATTGATAAGCCATTAAATCAATCTATTGATAAAACTTCTTTAAAGAAAAATAATCCAGATACTAGTGATGTAGGTATGAACGGTTATTTAGGATTAACATTAATATCTTTATTGGGGTTAGTATTGATTAATAGAATTAAAAACAATTAAATATAAAAACTATAGTGATAGCGATATGTACCCTCTTTACTGGCAAACTAGTAAGGAGAGTACATATCATATTTTTAGTGCGACATTTGTTTTGGGAATTTACCTTAAAAATTTTTTCTAAAAAAAGATAATAATTCTTGACAACATATGATAGCATATGTTATTATTATTAGGCATTAGAAATATGGGCCTGTAGCTCAGGTGGTTAGAGCGCACCCCTGATAAGGGTGAGGTCGTTGGTTCGAGTCCATTCAGGCCCACCATATTTTAATGCTAAATGATGGGGTTTTAGCTCAGCTGGGAGAGCGCCTGCCTTGCACGCAGGAGGTCAGCGGTTCGATCCCGCTAAGCTCCACCAATCAGAAGAATCAAACAAGCAACTTTATACTAAAATGTGTAGAGTTGCTTTTTGCGTTATCAAAGATGATTCTTTGATAAATAGATACGCTAAGTTTGATTCAAAAGTATAAGTGTCATTACTTTTATAATACGCTAATATTATATATTAAATTTTAGAAATCTCATAGCAATGTTTATTATGTACCACTAAAAACGCTTCGCACAACTATTAATATCAGTATATACTTGTGTAGCGTTCATAATGATACTTCAGTAGGGATGGCTAGCACCTAAGACTAGCGAGTGAGCAACAATTATCAATAATTGGTTATGTGCTGATACATATAATGCAAGATACTCATGGAAATGTTTTATAACATTCGCATAATAAACGGCATCGGAAACATAAAATAAATTAAAACGTGTAGGGCTTATTATTAAGTCCTACACACTATTAAAAAAATTATTTCTAGAATCGATTATTAAAACTAGTCCCCGGGGGACTACCTAAATTTTAATGTTTTTAATAATAGATTGTGGAAACAAAACACAAGAAAGGAGGTAAACAAAATAATAGACTTTAGTATACATTTTTGCTATACTGAAGATGTAAAATTCGGTTGACACTACCGACATATAAAGTGTTATTTCAAAGACGGTTAGTACTACCGATATATAAAGTATTATTTCAAAGACGGTTGATACTACCGATATATAAAGTATTATTTCAAAGACGGTTAACGCTACCGAGATAAAGCGTTCTATAAAAGAAAAGCGATTTTAATGATTTAAGATCGCTTTTTTGTTTACCCGGAGGTTTTCATGAAATTATATGAAATAAATGAAGAATATACGAATTATTTAATTTCTTTTGATTCAACTGTAATGTACAAAAAAGATAGCCGAAAATATGTTGGTGTAGTATTAAAAATTGGAGATTATAAATATTTTGCACCACTTACAAGTCCTAAAACGAAACATAAAAAGTTGGCTGATTCTCTGAAAGTTATGCTAATTTATAGCAAGGAACAACATATTGGGACAATATCTATTAGTAATATGATTCCTGTACTGGATTATTCTGTTGTTGCTTCAGTAAATATTAAAACATTAATTAATTCTAATGATATAGATATGTGTAAATATGGTATGTTACTTAGTAGACAAATCAAAGAAATTAATAAACAAAACTTTGAAAAAGAATT
>JBHALC010000120.1:0-13528 GCA_041827565.1 Erysipelotrichaceae bacterium | reverse complement strand
GTCATGAGCAAGAATTTTTATTTGAACGATATTTCTTTATTTCAAAGACAAAATTTGAGATTGGAGAGAATATTGATATTAAGGAATTGATTAACTCTAATTATGCTATTTTAGAATATCCTAAATTAGATAATCAGAAAATTGGGAGACAAAATTTATCTTTTAAAATAGAAAAAGAGGGATTAATTGATAATTATGATATTGAAGTCGAATTTTTAGATAGCTCAAAGCCTGTAATAGAAATTCTAAATAAAAATATATCTATTAGATTAGATGAAACAGTAGATTTAAAAAGTAATGTACAGATAACAGATAATGATAAAGAAGCGTATTTTTATTTGAGCCATTCTACATTAAAAGAAGGATTAAATCAAGTAGAAGTGGTTGCACTTGATCGAAGTATGAATAGAGAAAGAGCATTTTTTACTGTAGATGTAATTTTACCAGTAAAAAAAGTTATGATTGAAAATATTGTAATTCCTGAAAAAGAAGATCCATTGATTCATGATATATCTAATGTTAAATTTCTTTTTTCTGAAGGGTATGATATGAAAACAGCTTATGAACATTGTAATGAAAAATTGAAAAAATCTGAAAATGGTGCTTGTATTCCAATCAAAGATTCCAACGACATTTATCAAGGTTATGAATTTATTCCATAGAAAATGTTTAAGTTGATTAATTATCTAAAAAATGATAATATATAGTCAAAGGTGGAGTTAAAATGATTGAAAAAATTGTAGAACAAGGCTTAACTAGCTATTATGATTCGTTTGATAATTGGGAAGATGCAGTTGTTGCTTCATATCAAGGAATGTTGGAAAAAAATATAATTAAAAAAGAATATATTGATGAGGTAATTAGTTCAATTAAAGAGTTTGGACCCTATGTAGTAATTGCTCCTCAAGTAGCGATGCCACATAGTACATGTGGATCTTCAAACGTATCAGGAACAGCATTTTCATTTATGCGTGTTAAAAATCCTGTTATTTTTGATGTGGAAGATTCTAGTAAAAATGCTCGATTATTTTTTTCTTTTGCTGCTGAAGCTGAAGATGCGCATTTAAAAAACATGGTTAAATTGGTTGAATTATTGATTAATGAAGAATTTGTGAATGAACTGTTTGATGTAAATAATGATGCTGAATTACTTGAAGTTTTAAATAAATATCAAAAGGATTAGATTTAATATCTAATTCTTTTTCTATTTTGTGATTTTTTTTCGAAATTATGTTGCATTTTGGTATTAAAAAGGGTATAATTAAAAAGAGATAAGGGGGATAAACCAATGAAAAATAGTATGATTGCGATGGTTCTTGCAGGTGGTAAGGGAACGCGATTGGAAGAACTGACAAAAAAGGTTGCAAAACCTGCTGTGCACTTTGGTGGAAAATATAGAATCATTGATTTTCCGATTAGTAACTGTGCTAATTCAGGAATAGATGTAGTAGGAGTTTTAACACAGTATGAATCTGTTTTATTAAATGCGTATGCTGCAGCAGGTCAAAAATGGGGTCTAGATACGAAAGATAGTGGTGTTTTTGTGTTGCCACCTCGTGAAAAAGAGGGAGTTGGATTTAATATTTATCGAGGAACAGCAGATGCTATTTCTCAAAATATTGATTTTATTGATTCAATTGATCCTGAGTATTTATTAATTTTATCAGGGGATCACATTTATAAAATGAACTATGAAAAAATGTTGAAAAAGCATAAAGAAAATAATGCAGATGCAACAATTGCTGTATTAAATGTAACTTTAGAAGAGGCATCTCGATTTGGAATTATGAATGCAGATGCAACAGGTAAAATATATGAGTTTGAAGAAAAACCAAAACAACCCAAATCTACTTTAGCTTCGATGGGAATTTATATTTTTAACTGGAAACTTTTAAGAAAAGAATTAGTTCAAGATATGTCAAATTCAAATTCTTCGCATGACTTTGGGAAAGACATTATTCCATCATTATTAAATCAAGGTAAGAGATTATACACTTATGAATTTAACGGATACTGGAAAGATGTTGGAACACTCGACAGTTTATGGGAAGCAAATATGGACTTAATTGATCCAAATTCTACATTAGAGATTGATGATCCAAGTTGGAAAATCTATACTGAAGATTCAGCGATGCTACCACATTATGTAGGGGTGAATGGATCGGTTAAAGAATCATTAATTAATCAAGATTGTGTTATTGATGGGTTAGTACAGCATTCTGTATTATTTGGAAATGTTGTGGTAAATGAAAAAGCAAAAGTAATTGATTCAGTAGTTATGCCAGATGTAGAAATAGGAGAGGGTGCAGTTTTAAATCGTGTAATTGTTGCACCAGGGGTTAAAATTGCAGCAAACTGTGTAGTGGGAAATCCAAAAAGTAAAAATATTGAATTAATTGCAAAAAATGTGAAAGGAGGGAATTAATATGTTAAAGGCTTTAGGAATTATTGGTTTTGCAAGTGATGCAACACATTGTGGACTGATGGAAGAATCAAGAACAGTAGGATCATTCTCATTTTTAGGGCGATACCGTATTATAGATTTCCCTATTTCTAACATGTCAAACTCAGGGTTATCAAGAGTACATGTGCATGTTCGTAAAAAACCTCGTTCAATTGTAAATCATTTAGGTAGTGGCCGTCAATTTAATTTTAACTCTAAGCAAGGGGGATTAAGTGTTTATTTTGGAGAAAGAGAACATTCTTCAGAATTATTTAATACAGATGTAGCGTGTTACTATGATAATTTACAAGAAATTTTAGATTCAAAATTTCCATATGTGATTATTACAGCAGGAAATATTATTTCTCGTTTAAATTTTGCTGAAATTTTAGAAGAACACAAAAAAAGTGGAAGTGACATTACAATTGCTTATAAATTTAGTGATGAGGCAAAAACAGAATATATAAATTGTGATACAATTTCACTATCTAAAGAGAAACAAGTAACACAAATTTCTAGAAATCACGGAATTTATAAAACAAGAAATATTTCATTAGAAACTTATGTGTTGAGTAAAGAATTATTTGTGGAATTAGTTAAGGAAGCACATGAATTGAGTGCATTATACTGGTTTAGAGACATTATTAATGAAAAAGTGAATACTTTAGATATTAAGGGATATGCATATCGTGGTCCTGCATACATTATTAATAATTTTAAAGCGTATTACCAAGCAAATATTGACTTGATTAATCGTGATAAAGCAAGTGATTTATTGAAAAAAGATTGGCCAGTTTATACAAGAACAAATGATTCAGTTCCAGCTCAATATGGAAAAGATGCAGAAGTTAAGCATAGCTTAATTTCAAATGGTTCACATATTAAAGGGACAGTAGTTAATTCAGTTATTGGACGTGGATGTATTATTGAAGAGGGTGCTGTAGTTAAAAATTCAGTAATATTACCAGGAAGTTATATTGGAAAAAATGCAATTGTAGATTATGCAGTTGTAGATAAAAAAGCTCAAATTACAAAAGTAAAAGAAGTGATTGGATCTGAAGATGATGTAATTTATGTACCAAGAGGAAGTAAAGTATGAAAAAAATTATGATGGTAGCTTCTGAAGGTCTTCCATACATTAAAAGTGGTGGATTGGCAGATGTTATAGGTTCTTTACCAAAAGCACTTCATAAGCTAGGACATGAGGTAAGTGTCGTACTACCTTTATATAAAAAAATAGCGATTAATTTTCATCATCGATTTACATTTGTGACAGAATATAATGTAGATGTAGCATATCAATCTCGTGTTGTAAGAATTTGGAAAGAAGATGTGGATGGAATCACATTTTACTTTGTGGAGCATGCGGGATATTTTGAAAGAGAAGGACTATATGGATATAGTGATGATGGAGAACGATTTGCGTATTTCCAAAAAGCTGTTATCGAATTAATGAATCAAATTAATTATTTCCCAGACATATTGCATACTCATGATTGGCACACTGGAATGTTACCTGCTTTATGTAAAGAAGTACATGCATTTGATGAAAGATATCGAAATATTAAACATGTCTATACAATTCATAACTTAGCATATCAAGGTAACTTTTCTCGAGAAATGCTATGGAGTTGTTTAGGATTAGGAGAATATACATTTGAAAATGGAAATGTGAAGATGTATGATGGAATTAGTTTTATGAAATCTGCAATAGTATATGCAGATAAAATAACAACAGTTTCTAAAACTTATGCAGATGAAATATTAACATCACAATTTGGAGAGAATTTAGAACAAGTGCTTCAAAATAGAGTATATGATTTAGTTGGAATTGTGAATGGTATTGATGATGAGGTATGGAATACTAAAACAGATGAACATATTCCAAATCACTATCATAAAGTAAATGTGTTTAAGCAGAAAAAAGAAAATAAATTGGCATTACAAAAAGAGTTGGGATTAAGTGAAAATCCGGATGTATTATTAGTGTCAATGGTAACTCGTTTAGCTTGGCAAAAAGGAGTTCATTTAGTATTAAACCAATTAGAAAACTTATTGAATCGTGATATTCAGTTAGTAATCGTTGGAAATGGTGAAAAGCAATTAGAAGATGGATTGCATGAGTTTGCGCATCGTTTTAGAGGTAAAATGAGTTTTTACTGTGGATATAATGAAGGATTAGCACATCGTGTTTATGCAGCAAGTGATTTATTCTTAATGCCTTCATTATTTGAACCGTGTGGAATATCTCAATTAATTTCAATGCGCTATGGTACATTGCCACTAGTTCGTGAAACTGGAGGGTTGAAAGATACAGTTCTTCCTTATAACCAAGAGACAAAAGAGGGAACAGGATTTACTTTCACCAACTATTCAACTTTTGATTTAATGTCTGTATTTGACATTGCTTATTATACTTATTATGAAAGAAATCAGGATTGGAAACAATTAATTCGTCAAGCGATGAATAAAGATGTAAGTTGGGATTACTCAGCTAAAGAATATAGCCAATTATATGAAATAATTTAAGGTAGTTTTACTACCTTTTTTTGTTTGTTTTATAATGAAAAGTAGTGTATAATAGATAGTAAATGAGGTGAATAATATGAAAGAAATAATCAAGCAAAAAGTATTAGAAAATCAAGAAGAGTTAATTTCAATTTTAGAGAAATTAGTAAACTCTAAAAGTGTGTCTAGTGGAGAAAAAGAAGGGTTTCCACACGGTAAAGAGGTAGCACAAACATTAGATTTAGCATTATCAATTTGTGATGAATATCAATTTGAAACTAAAAATGTGGATTATGAAGCAGGATATGCTCAAATTGGTAAAGGAGAAAAATTGATTGGTATTTTAGGGCATTTAGATGTAGTGCCTGCCGGTGAAGGATGGAGCAGTGACCCATTTAAAATGACTAGAATTGGAAATAAATTATTTGGACGCGGAGTAATGGATGATAAAGGACCAGTTGCTGCTAATATCATTGCTTTAAAAATTGTGAGGGAATTAAAACCAAATTTAAATAGTAGAATTCGATTAATCATGGGATGTGATGAAGAGCGTGGTTCAAGTTGTTTAGCACACTATGTTGAGAAAGAAGGACATATTGATATGGGATATACTCCAGATGGAGATTTTCCATTAGTATTTGGAGAAAAAGGAATTTTCCATTTTGATATATCTTTTGACACGACTTTTAAAAAGGCATATGGTGGAGAAGTTTATAATGCTGCCATTTCTAAATTTGAAATAGAAGTAGATAAAATTGACTTTGATTTAGAAAAAATGCAAGCATTTTTATCTCAATATAATTTGAAAGCAGAAGTAGAAGAGAATCATATTAATTTAGTTGGAGTAGCTGCACATGCGAGTACACCAGAAAAAGGAATCAATGCAGCGAGCTATTTAATGGAAGCATTATATGTAGCGGGATGTAAAGATAATGCAGTATTAAAATATAATGAATATATTGAAATGAGTTATTTAGGTGAGAATTTAGGAATTAATCATGAAGATAAGTATGGAGTATTAACATTAAATGTGGGTAAAGTACGATTAGAAGATGGAAAATTTGTGGTATCATGTGATATTCGCTATCCAATTACAACGGATGCTGATAAATTTGAAGCACGCATGATTGACGTAACAAAAGATTTAAACTTTAAGTTAGTAGCTCATTCAAAATCATTATTTGTAGATCCTAGTTCACCAATGATTGAATTAATGCTTAAAGCATACCGTGATGTTACAAATGATTTAATAGCACCATTAACAATAGGTGGTGGAACTTATGCTCGTGGGATTAATAACTGTGTTGCCTTTGGTGCAATGAATTTAAACAAAGAATATAATATCCATAACATTAATGAAGAAATTGAAATTGAAGATTTATTAATAATGACAGAAGTTTATGTAAATGCATTATTAAATATGGCTGATTATTTTGAAGGAGGATTAAAATGAATAAAATAGAAACAACATTAAAGGAAGAAATACAAATTGTTTTAAAAAATCAATTCAACTTAGATGTTACTTTAGATGAAATTGTAATTGAAATTCCAAAAGAAAAATCAATGGGAGACTATTCTTCGACGGTTGCGATGAGATTAGCTAAAAAAATTGGTAAAAATCCTCGTGAAATTGCAACGATTTTAGTTAAAAATTTAAACAGTACAGTAGTTGAAAAATACGATATTGCAGGACCTGGATTTATTAACTTTACAATGAAAAAAGGAAGTTTAGGAAATATTATTAATGAAATTTTTGAAAAGAAAGAAAGATTTGGAGAAAATACAACAGGAAATAACCAAGTAATTAATGTGGAGTATATTTCAGCTAATCCAACTGGAGATTTACATTTAGGGCATGCTCGTGGTGCTGCTTGGGGAGATAGTTTAACTCGTATTTTAAAGAAAAGTGGATACGATGTAATTCGTGAGTTTTATATGAATGATGCTGGGAATCAAGTTTATAATTTAGGGCTATCTTTAGCAAGTCGTTATGCTGAATTATTTGGTGTTAAATTTCCATTACCAGAAGATGGATATCATGGGGAAGATGTAATTGCGATTGCCAAAATTGTGAAAGAAAAATATGGATCTCAGTTTATCGATTCATTGAATACTCCAGCAACAATTGAAGAATTATCTCGTTTAGGAGTATTTTATGAAATGGAAAAAATGCGTGAAGACTTAAAATTATTTAGAGTAAGTTTTGATGTATTTGGAAGTGAATTAAAACTAAGAAATTTAGGAATTGTGGATAAAATGTATCATGATTTAATCGCATCAGGGTATACTTATGAAAATGAAGGAGCTACTTTCTTTAAAACAACAGAATTTGGTGATGATAAAGATCGTGTTATTAAGAAAAGTGATGGTTCATATACTTACTTGATGCCAGACATTGCATATCACCAAGCTAAAATTCGTGGAGATTTAAATCGTATTAGTGATCAAAGTAGTAAAGAAAATGGAAATAAAAAAGCAGAAATTTTAATTGATTTACTTGGTGGAGATCACCACGGATATATTCCTAGAATTAAAGCTAGTTTACAAGCATTTGGATATGATAAAAATAGTTTAGAAGTTGATATTATTCAGATGGTACGATTAATTGATGGAGATGGAAACGAAATTAAGATGAGTAAACGTAGTGGGAATGCAATTAAACTTCGTGATTTTTGTAATGAAGTTGGTGTAGATACAGTTCGTTACTTCTATGTTTCTAGAGCATTAGATACACCTTTTGATTTTGATGTAACTTTAGCACAAAAACAAAGTAATGATAATCCAGTTTATTACATTCAATATGCACATGCTCGTATTAGTTCAATTTTAAAAAATATGAATCCACAAGTATGTGAAAGCTATGATTTATTAACACATGAAAAAGAAATTTCATTATTGCAATCATTAAATGAATATACAAGTGTTGTATCAAATGTAGCAAAAGAAAGAGCAGTTCATAAGTTATGTAATTACATTTATAAATTAGCCCAACAATTCCACAGTTTCTATGCAAGTTGTAAAGTGAATGACCCATCACAAGTTGAACTTACAAAGCAGCGTGTAGCATTATTATATGCAGTAAAAGTTACATTGGCGAATGCATTAGATTTAATTGGGGTTGAAGCTAAAGAATCAATGTAATAGAAAAGAGGGGAAAATGGAAGAAAAAATATCACGGTCAAGGCGTAAAGCTTTATTAAAAAGAATGAAATCTTTAATTGGAGTTCATCAAAAAGATATTCATTTAGCTGCTTTTTTTGCATGGATTCAATTTTTGATGCGTATTATTTCTTTTGGATATATCGCTAAAATTTTTGAATCTTTAATTACGGGAAAAAAAGAATCAATTTTATTATTTATAGTTGTTATTGTAAGCTTAAATGTTATTGGTTATGTTATTGCTTTATTTGCGAAAAAATATCAAGGAGTTGCTTCACAGCATGCTCGTAATCATTTAAAAAACCAATTTATTCAGGCATTTGAAAAAAATAGAGATAATTTTACGACAAGTTCATCTACGGATATATTAAATGTAGCATCTCAAGGAATAGATATGTTAGATACTTATTATAGTTTGTATATGAGTTTAACATATCGAACTTACTTTAACTGTGCAACAGTATTAGTTTTAGTAACGATAATGTATCCTTTAGCTGCAATTGTATTTATTATAAGTTTACCTTTTATTCCAGTATTTATTATCTTGATTCAAAAGAGATCTAAAAAAATTATGAATCATTATTGGGGTACATATATGGATGTAGGGAATACATTTATGGATAATTTAGATGGATTAAATACGCTATATTCTTACCAACAAGATGAACTATATGAGAAAAATTTTGTGGATAAAGCTGAAGAATTTAGACTATCTACAATGGAATTATTACGATTCCAGCTTCAATCAGTAGGATACATGGATGGAGTGATGTATTTAGGAATTGCAATTTCTGGATTTTTAGCTGCAATTGCTTTTAGAAATCATGAATTATCAGTATTTAGTGTTATTTTCTTCTTATTTATCGCTGCAGAATTTTTTGCACCAATTAGAGAAATGGGCTATGGAATGCACTTAGTAATGATGAATACAAAAATGGCAGATCGTATTTTTAAATTTTTAGATAGTGTAGAAATGGTAGAGGAAAAAGATGAAGTTCAATTATCTAATATTAGTAAGATTAATATAAAAAACTTAAGTTTTAAATATGATAAAAATAATGTAATTGAAAATTTATCGATAGAATTTACTCCAAGCAAAATTTATGCAATTAGTGCAATCAGTGGTCGTGGAAAGACAACATTGGCAAAAATTTTAATGAAGAAATTATTGACTTATGAAGGTGAAATTTGGCTAGATAATCATGAATTAAATTCAATTTCTAGTGAAGAAATTTATCGTCATGTTCATTATATTTCTTCTGAAAATTATTTATTTAATTTATCAATAATGGAAAATTTAAAATTATCAAATTCGCTTTCAGAAGATGAAATTAAGCAATGGATTGAAAAAGAAAAGCTACTTAAATTTGTGGGGGAATTACCAAATGGATTAGACACTGTTGTAGGAGAAAATGGTAATTTAATTTCTCCAGGGCAGCGCCAACAAATTTTATGTGCTCGAAGTTTATTACAAAGAAAATCTGTTTATATTTTTGATGAAATGACTTCAAGTGTAGATAGTGAAAATGAATTAGAGATATTTAATATGATTAAAAATACGACTAAAGATGCAATTGTTTTATTTATTTCACATAAAATGAAACAAGTACTAAATTGTGATGAAGTATTATTTATGGATGATTGTTTTTATTTTGATACACCACAAAATTTATTAAATCAAAATAAAAATTTCAGGGATATTGTAGAGACGCAAAATAAATTGGAGGAAATCTATAATGAAAAATAAATTTAAATTAATTACTAGATTATTCCAATTTGGGAAGTATTTAGCTAAATATTATGTATTAGCTGTAGGTTTTGCAGTATTAGGATTTGTGGTGACGGTTGTAATTCCAGTATACTTATTAAATTTATTTTTTACAATTGAACCAAGTTGGATTCATTTAATTGGATTGTGTTTAATAGCGATTTTAAGAGGGTTAATTCGCTATGGGGAACATTATTATGGACATTATGTTGCTTTTAGAGTATTAGCCAAATTTAGAATGTTGGTGTTTAGTAAGTTAAGGAAATTAGCACCAGGTAAATTGGATACACAAAATAAAGGACAATTATTAAAAGTAATTGGAGAAGATATTGAAGCTTTAGAGGTGTTTTTTGCCCATACACTTCCGCCAATTTCTACTGCAATAATTGTATCAGTAATTTTAATGGTGTATTTTGCAAGTATTCATATTTATTTAGCCTTAATTGCTTTAGTGACTTATATTATACTAGCAATTATCATTCCTAATGTTTTTGCAGTTAAGCTGCACCCATTACTACAAAAACAAAATACATTAAAAAAAGCATATACAGCTCAATTTTTAGAAATACTGAATGGAATATTTGATTTAGTTCAAAATCATAAAACAAAATCATTTTTAAGTGATTTAAATGGTAAAAGTAAAGCGGTTAATTTGCAAGAAAAACAAATTGCGGGTGTTGGAATTATTCAAAGTGCAAGTAGTTTTTTTGTAATTGGACTTATGATTTTATTGTTTTCTATTATTGCATTTCAATTAGATAATAAATTAGCTGCATTAAGTGGAGTAGTTGTATTTGCGGGTTCTTTTGCCCCTTATTTAGAATTAGCTCGATTACCATTAGGATTAAAAAAAGCATTAAACGCAGCTAGTGATATTTTTGAATTATTTGATGAAAAAGAAATTGACAAATCAGGAGACAAAAATATTTCTGTATTAGAAGAGGTTAATGTAAAAGAAGTATTGTTTAGTTATGATAATCGTGATCAATTAATTTTAAATCAAGTTAATTTACAAGTTTCTAATAATCAGATTATTGGAATTATAGGTAAAAGTGGTAGCGGTAAGTCAACATTAATGAAACTGATTATGAAGTGGTATTTACCAACTACAGGAACAATTTATTTAAATCAAGAAAATTTATTTGAATTAGATGGAAACCAACTACAAAATGAAATTTGTTATGTGGGACAGTTTCCAAAAATATTTAATCAAACTATCCGTGAAAATCTAACTTTAGGAAAAGAAATTAGTGAAGAAGAAATTGTAGAAGTATGTAAAAGGTGCAATATATGGGATGTAATTGAGCGCTTAGATAAGAAATTAGACACACCTTTACGCTTTGACTCTAAAATTTTCTCTGCAGGAGAACTACAGCGATTAGAGTTGGCAAGAGCTTTTTTAAAGAAAGCAAATTGCTATATTTTTGATGAGCCTACGAGTAATTTAGATTCATTAAACGAAGCAATATTTTTAAATTTAATTAAAGAATATTGTGAAGGAATCGTATTCTTAATTTCACATCGAAAATCTACAACATCGATTGCAGATGTAGTTTATAGTGTAGAGAATGGGAATTTAGAAAGGAGGGTTTGATGAAAAAATTAAATATGAAAGATATTATTACAATTGGAGTGTATAGTGCTTTATATTTTGCGTTTGTGGGAATAGGAACACTAATCGGAGTTGTGATTTTGCATAGTGGAAATATGTTACTTGCTCCAATTGTTACGGCGTTAATTGCTGGTACAGTATATTTTTTATTAGTTAATAAAGTTCAAAAATTTGGAGCTATCTTTAGTATAGGAATCGTAATGTCTGTTTTCTTCTTTTTAAGTGGACATTATATTCTATCATTTTTCCCAAGTTTATTATTTGGGTTATTAGCTGATTTAATTGCTAAAATAGGAGAATACCAAAATAAAAATTTAAATTTATTTTCATACATTGTTTTTTCGTATGGTAATTTAGGACCAATTATTTTAATGTGGTTTGCAAAAGAGCAATACATTGCACGATTAATTGAAAAAGGAAAAGACATGACTTATATTAATAATGTAATGGTAGAATTTTCTTTAAAAAATGTATCTCATTTAGCGATTGGAATTTTTATTACAGCATTAATTGGTGGATTATTTGGGCAATATTTAATTAGTAAGCATTTTAAAAAAGCAGGAATGATTTCATGATTTTAGATATTAGATCAAAAATAATACTTTTATTATTTGCGAACTATATATTATTGAAGCGACTATTTGGAATCCATGAATTTATTTTTGTAATATTAGTTTTTATTTTATTTTTATTAGCCAAAAAAGTAAAAAAAGGTATGATATTTTCTATTATTTTTACAACATTTTATATTATAGATTATCACCTATTCCATTTATTTACAGAAAACGCATCTTCCTTTTTATCGATGTTATCAATAGGAGGAAGATTGATGCTACTAGCGTTTATGGCAGGAAGTTATCTAGTATCAACAACAAGTGCTCATCAATTTATTGTAGGATTACGCAAATGGAAAGTCAGTGAAAAATTATTAATGATGTTTGCGGTAATGCTTCGTTTTTTTCCTACCATTAAACAAAATTATTTCTTAATTAAACAGTCTTTAATGCTAAGAGGAAAATTTATTCGATTTATTGACATTATTTTAAGACCGATTCAGTTTTATGAAAATATAACCGTTCCATTATTAATGAGTGCTTCAAGAAGTGCGAATGATTTAATTATTGCTACATTAAGCAAAGGAATTAAACTTCAAAAAAAATCAACAATATATCAAGAAATTAAAATGATTTGGCTCGATTATATTGTGATTGGACTAATAACTACAATTATTGTTTTAACAGAAGGAGGAATACTGAAATGATACAAATTAAAAATTTTAAATTCCAGTATACTTCTAGTAATAAAGTAAATTGTCAAATAGATGAGTTAAAGATTAAAAATGGAGAATGTATCGTGTTATGTGGTAAAAGTGGTAGTGGTAAATCTACATTAATACGATTATTAAATGGATTAATCCCTAATTTTTATCAAGGAAAACTAGAAGGAGAATTTGATGTTTTTGGATTGACTCATCAAAATAGTTTAGAAGAATTTGCTTATAAAGTGAGTAGCGTATTTCAAAATCCTTCAACACAGTTTTTTCATCGTAGAGTTTTAGATGAATTAGTGTTTGCATGTGAAAATCAGAGTATTCATTCAAATGAAATTCAAAAAAGATTGGATAATGTAGTTCAATTACTTCAAATTGAAACGTTACTTCAAAAAGACCTAGTTTATTGTAGTGGTGGAGAACAGCAAAAAATAGCAATTGCAACAGCTTTAATGCAAGAACCGAAAGTAATTGTATTAGATGAGCCTACTGCTAATTTAGATGAGTATGGAATTTCAATGGTAAAACAGTGTATTCAAAATTTAAAGAATGCAAATATTACTGTAATTGTTGCTGAACATCGTTTAGCTTATTTAAATGAAGTTGCTGATCGATATTGCTATTTTGAAGATGGAAAATTAACTAAAATTTTAGATATTGAAGAAATTTTAAAAATAGATGATTATACACGAATTAAATTGGGACTTAGAAAACTACAATCTGATAAAGTAGAACTAAAAGAAACTAGCTTAAAACAAGGTTTAAAGT
>JBHALC010000119.1:0-4015 GCA_041827565.1 Erysipelotrichaceae bacterium | reverse complement strand
AAAAACCAGCCAATCTATAGAACTAAATCAGTAGATCGTTGGTTTGTTAAAGATAGAAAAGGAAACTTGTTCTTATTTTACTCTGCTAAAGAAGCAGAAGATAAATATTTAGAAATAGGAAGAGCAAACTGGGGAACATATGAACCTGAAACAGTAAAAACAGATATTGTGATTGGATATGAAAAAGTGACAAAAGAAGTTGTACAAGAAGCCACTTATGCTTGGAAGCACTAAAAATAAAATTGAATGTATATAGAAAAAGAAGATTAGTTATAAAAAATAATCTTCTTTTTTTGTTTAAATAAGGAGAAAAGATGAAAAAAGGATTTAAGAAAAGACTGAAGAAACGACGGTGCAGTTCTTTTAGTCTAAAAAAATTAAAATCAAATAGGAGGAAAGAAATGAAAAAGATTTTTAATTTAATGATGGTCTTTGTTTTAACTGTAGCAGGACTTTTAGTGAACATGCCTAAAATGAAAGTAAAGGCAAACGAAAGTATTCAAATTACAAACGAACATACTAAAGATGGACGTAATGGTTCATCTTTTTTCAATGTGGTAGGAAATGGAGATTGGGCTGCAATTTGTGCTCATGGATGGATAACACCACCTGTGAATACCAATGCTTCAATCGAATTGAATATTGCAGATTTAGAAGAAGTGACAGATGAAAACACTAGAAAAGCGGCTTATTATGGTTGGGGAGGACCAGCTGAATGGTCTGGATTAGAAGATATTGATGTATTAAGTGTTGTACCTTCATTAAGTTGGGGAAATGCACCAAGAAATACAAAGGGATATCATGCAACTCACTGGACAATTAATAACTTCTGGCATGAAGTAAATCCAAAACCAGGAAACCGTAAAGGATATGAATCAGTAGTACGTCCTTTTGTGAATTACTTAAATAATCAAGCAAATGCACCGGAAGGATTTAAAGTGTATGTATATAAGACAGGGAATAATACGCAAGATTTAATTATTTATAAAAATGAAGTACAAGCACAAGACGAACGATTCTACATTAAGAAAACATCTGCGAATAAAGACTTAACAGATATTGTGAAAGCTGGATACTCACTTCAAGGAGCGGAATATGCAGTATATGCATCTGAAGTCGACGCACAAAGAGACCAATCTCGATTAGGTTCATTTGTAACGGATGCGAATGGTGAATCACAATGGATTTATTTACCTAAAAATAAAACTTACTATGTAAAAGAAGTGAAAGCACCAAAAGGATTTTATTTAGACACAAATGTACATGAAATTTATTTAGATTCAGAAAAAATTCTAAATGTACAAGATAAGCCTAAATTTGACCCTATTTTTATTGCTTTAGAAAAAAATAATGGTAATGGAAAAATGCTAGAAGGAGCTCATTTTGAAGTGAAATATTATCCTGGAGAATATGCAACTGAGCAAGAATTAGCAGGTAAACAGCCACTAAGAACATGGGTATTTAAAACAAATGAAAAAGGAATGATAAATTATCATGATTCATTTAAAATTTCAGGAGATGAATTATTTAAGGATGTGACAGGACAAACAGTTGGATTAATTGGAACTTATACCTTCCAAGAAGTAAAAGCTCCTGAAGGATATTTACTAGACAATACAATTTTTGTATCTCAAATTAAAGAAGATGGAACAGTAACGGATCCAAATGGAGATGGTACAGTGTATAACGCACCAATCGTTTCAAACGAAGTGATTAAAGGAAAAATTGCTCTTTCTAAGCAAATGGACAAAAACATTAATGGAAGAACACAAGACGGTTTAAAAGTAGCGGGTGCAAACATTGAATTTGATATCGTAGATAAAAACGGAAATGTAGTAGAAACAATCAAAACGAACGAAATAGGATATGCAGAGTCTAATTTACTAGAATATGGCCAATATACTGTAAAAGAAAAAGCATCGGATGCAAATAAAGGCTATAAATTAGTAAAAGATTTTGTTGTCGATATTAAAGAAAACAATAAAATATATCACTATGCACTAGAAAACTTCATTAAACAAAGTAAATTAAAAATCGTAAAAACAGATGCTGAATCTAAAGAAACTGTAGCTTTAGCTGGATTTGAATTCAAGCTAAAAGATGAACAAGGAAACTTTGTAAAGCAAGTTGTGCCTTATCCAACAGAAAAAGAAATTGAAGTATTTACAACTGACGAAACAGGAACAGTACAGCTACCTGAAAATCTAGTATTCGGTAAATACAAAATTGTAGAGATTAATACACCTGCAAATTCAGGATATGTATTATCTAATGCAGAATTAGATATTGAGATTACAGGAGATGAAACGGTATTAACAGTTGAGTTTGAAAACCAAAAACAAAAATTAATTGTTGAATTAGAGAAATTCGCAGAGCAATTAACTAAATTCGAAAAAGAAAAACAAATTATCAATGGTAAAGAATATGAAGTAACTGTGCCTAAATTCGAAGAAAAATATTTAGCAGGCGTTACATTCGAGTTAAGACAAAAAGATGGAACGGTATTACAAAGAAAAACAACTACTGCTGATTCAAAATTAATCTTTGATCCAGTAGATTTAGGTAAGTATGATTTAGTAGAAGTTGAAACGGTGACAGGGTATGTTTTAAACTCTAAACCAATTGAAGTTGTAGGGACAGCACAAGAGCAAACAATTCAATTTGATATTCAATCACAAAAAGTGAAAAACGATAAACAAACATACAAAGTAAACTTTAAAAAGGTATTGGAAAATTCAGAACACTTTAAAAAAGAAAAAGCTGAAGCCTATAAAGATGTGGTATTTGGATTATACACAAAACAAGATTTAAATATTAATGGTGTACAAATTGCAAAAGATACATTAGTTTCAGTGAGTGGTTTAAACGAAAAAATGGAAGGAAATTTCGATTTAATGTTTGCTGGTGAATTTTATGTAAAAGAATTAGCGACAAATCAAAGCTATGTGCTAAATGAAACAAATACAGAAGTAAAAGTAGAAGCATCTACTGATAAACAAGAAGTAGTAACAAAAATTGAAAAACCAATCGAAAATAAATTAAAACGAGTATCAATTCAATTAATTAAAGTAGATCGTTTAGACCACAGCAAATCTTTAGAGGGTGCTGAATTCAAATTAATTGCGATTACTGATGCTGGAGAACAAGAAATCGGAACTTACACTACAGATAAAGATGGAAAAATTGAAGTAGAGCAACTTGAAACAGGGAAATATCGTTTTATTGAAACAAAAGCACCGAAAGGATATTTCAATTCAAACGAAATAATCGACTTAAATATCGATTCAACGGTTCAAAATAATGATGTAATTAAAGTTCAAGTGGAAAATGATAAAATCTTTAAAGTACACATTAACAAAATCGATTCTTTAACTAAAGAAGCTCTAATTGATAAAGAAGTAGAATTTACATTGTATGATAAAGACATGAATGTATTAGAAGTAAAAACGGTTGATTTAGCAACAGGGATTGCAACATTTGATGTAAAAGCTCAAACGCAATACTACATTAAAGAAACGAAAGCACCATTAGGATACATGCTTTCTGATGAAATCGTGTCTGTAAATCTAACAGGGACAGAAAAAAACGCAGAGTATACAATTTTCTATGAAAACGAATTATTACCAGTGATTAAAAGAGAAGTTGAATCTGGAGATGCATCTAATATTTTAGTATATGCGTTAGCTGCAATGATTTCCCTTGTTGGAGTATTTGGATTAAGAAAAAAAGAAGACTAGTTTAGGCTAGTCTTCTTAGGTTTAATGGAGATAAAATGATACTTATTTTTCTTTAATGGTACTAAGTTTTGTTTTACTAGTTATAGTTATATTGTCCATTGATTTTAACCTTATTTTAAATTGGTTTTCTGGAATGATAATTGTCTGTAAAAATTGGATTTTTAATTAGAGAGGAGTTATATGATAAAAAATAATTTTGATAAGCAAGCAGAGCGAATTATTATGACAACCTATTTAAGTATATTTTTCCTTTTGGTCTTAATTTTTTTGATTTTTTT
>JBHALC010000118.1:0-4298 GCA_041827565.1 Erysipelotrichaceae bacterium | reverse complement strand
ACAAAAATTAACTATATGTGAATTGCGTTTTTGTATTTTTTTATAGTAAAAATACTATGTTAGTGAAAAGTGAATTATAGGAGGAGAAATATGAAAAGAACCAGAAAGATTTTGTTAGTAATAGTGATAATGCTAAGTTTATTTAATTTATCCAATAAAATCTCAGCATTTTCACAAAAAAGTTCATTAGAATTATTAAATGAAAAATCAGATATTTATCGAGATGAAATTAGACTATCAGATTTAACAGCAACACAAATACAAGAATTAAAAGAAATTTTATTAACTAATTTAGATACAAAAGCAGTTCAGCTGTCAAAACAAGACTATGTCACTAAAAAAACTTCATTAACTACAGCTGAAATTACAAAATACTTTGTCCCTTTAGTCCGAAAAATTAGGCAAGATAATCCAAGCTTGTCTCCACAAGAGGCTTCAAGACTGGCAATGGAGCAAGCGATTGATCAAGCAAATCAAGAATTATACCAAAATGTGTTATTAGAATCTAAAGTGAATGACTTAAAAGTATTATTTAAAAAATTATTAGATAATCACTTTTTAGCAACCAAGCCTACACTAACAATAGCACAATTAAAAAAAGAGATTCATGCTATTCATCGGGGATTATTTTACTTAGTACAAAACTATAATTTTGATACTGATTTAGCCTATACATTAGTAATGAATCCACAAAGTTTTTCTAATATCGCACAGAAAGATAATGCATATGAAAGATTAGTGAATTATGGGACATTAAATGCATTACCGGGGATGAATCAAACTGCAAATCAAAGAGTATGGGATCAGTTTTTTAAAGTTAAAGATTCGAGTACAGTATATAGAAATAAAATAGAGAAATATACAGGATTATCTTTACATGAATTGATTGAAAAGTTAGCAGCAAATCAATCATTGAGTGATGAAGAGTATTTTAACCAACAAACTAAAGCGTTATTATTAAAAACGGATCGTGTAAGTAGTGTATATAATGTAATTAAAAACGATTTCCCAAATTTAATTTTACCTATTTTATCTAGTGGGAGTAAAATATATATTGCAGCTACAAGTAATGGAATTAATGTAGGACAATTAGATGCATATTTAAATGATTATCCACAACTAAAAGATTATGAGCATGTACAAGGAACACCACAAGATTTAAATATTCAAACTTTATTTCAAACGGTTTTAAATCAACAAGAAAATTATTGGGATTTTGTGCGTTCAACTACTTCTAATCGACCTTTAACTAAAATTATTGCAACAGATTCAATGGTTCAATACAATCCAACAACAAATCAAATAAGCTGGGGAAATGAAACAAGTAGTAATGCAATTAGAGATTTCTTTATACCACTTGATTTATATCCAAGCTATACATATGGAAGTAGAATAGAAGGAGTTTCAACTGGAGAAAATTCATTTACATCTTATACTGTACCATTACTTGGAAAGCATCGTCGTGGATTAACTTTGTTTTCACATGAAAGTACACACTCTAAAGAGAAAAATATTTTTGGAGTACGTAGATTAGGTCAAGGTCCTGAAGTATATGCAAGAGGGTTGTTTGAAGATTTAGATAATACTCAAAATGGACAAACACCATATCAACCAGTAATGACTTTAAATACTACCTTAGAGATTAAAGATGTATTAAATCGTACACAACCTAAAAAGCCAAATACAAGTAAAGAAAATTTAGAAAAATATACAAAAAATTTAATAGAATTAGTAATGTATTTAGAAGCAGTTGAAGCTAAAATTGCATTAGAATTATCACAAGAAGATAAAAATATTTATTTTAACCAAGTTAATCAAGTAAGTGCACAAAATGATACAGCTCGTATTTTGGGAAATACACAAAATACTTCAACAAACGATCGAATAACATTTCAAAATCAAACATTATCAACGATTAGTCAATTGGTAGATTCTTCAATTATATCAGGACAATTTATTCCAAAAGGAGTTAGTCCTCAACAAACGATTAAACATAACGATTATGTTAATGTACCATTATTAAATAGTTTTTATGCAGCCCCTCAACAAAAAGATGCATCCATGAATGCAGTAGGAGATGTATCATTTAAACGAATGGCATATGAAATTTTAGCTTTTAAAGGATTTGATGCCTTTGTAGAATATGTAGGAAATGGAAATACAAGTGATACAATGGCATTTGGTAAAATCTTACAAGGTTCATTTAATAATGAGTGGTCAGAATTTAAAAAAGCAAAATATACAGAGCTTTTAAATGGTTACAAATTAATTAATAGTGATAATATCCAGTTTGAGTCTGAATTAACTGAAGCAATTAAAAAGGATTTACAAGTATTAAAATCATTTAGATCTGCAGTAGATTTAATTAATGCAACATCAGATAGTGAAAGTGTTAAAGATACGAAAATAACAGAAAAAGCGGTGCAAATGGGATTAATGCAAAATACTTCAAATGTAAGAAATGTGAAGTTAAAGGTTTTACAAGAGGCCCATAGTTTATTGGATGAAATGAAATCAGCAATTCAACTAGAAAAACTAGAATCTAAAACAGTAAAAGTCGTATATGAAATTAAAATCGCTGATGGAACAGTAGTACCAGAACGCTTAAAGCAATATCAAAAAGCAGAAGTAATGATATTAGAAACAGAAACACCAGTTTATCCATCATTAGAAGGGATAGTAGAAAGTGATGAGAATCACATTTGGATTTTTGAATCAAATACGGAAGTTAAACGTGATGGAGAGATTAAAATTATATCGAACTTTAGACATGTAGATAAAGCAGAAGTGAAACGAGAAATCACAGAATTATACAATGCAACAAAAGAGAAAGTTGCACAATTAAAATGGTTAAGCACAAGTGAAGCGGAAGAAAGCAATCGAGGAATAGAAGCGATAAGAGAAGAAGCAATCAAAGCGATTGAGAATACAAAAGAAGAAAGTGCATTTAATGGAATTAAGCAGAGTGTATTAGAAGAACTGACTGCAAATGAGGAACTGGCAACACAGAAGAGTGGAGCAAGAGAAGAAGCAATGAAGCAGATTGAATTAGAGTTAAATCAAAAAGCACTGATTCAAGGGGAAGACCGATATATTTATGCTACATCAGAAGTAAAAGTGAACTATGATGAAGGAATACAACAAGCAACAGTGTTAAAAGCAGAAGGCAAAGAAGCGAGTATACAAGCATTAAATGAAGCCTATGTGAAAATAATTGAAGCGAAAAAGAGGTTGAATGGTATAAAACCAAATCCTAAATTAGTAAAAGTAGTATATGAAATTAAAATCGCTGATGGGACAGCAGTACCAGAACGCTTAAAGCAATATCAAAAAGCAGAAGTAATGATATTAGAAACAGCAACACCATTATATCCAACATTAGAAGGTGTAATAGAAAGTGATGAGAATCATATTTGGATTTTTGAATCAAATATGGAAGAAAAAAGTGATGAAGAGATTAAAATCATATCAAATTTTAGACATGTAGATAAAGCAGGGGTGAAACAAGAAATCATAGCATTATTTAAAGAAGCTAAAGAGAAAGTTACACAACTAAAATGGTTAAGCACAAGTGAAGCGAAAGAAATCAGTCAAGAAATAGAAGCGATAAGAGAAGTAGCAATTAAAACGATTGAGAATACAAAAGAGGAAAGTGCGTTTAATGGAATTAAACAGAGTGCATTAGAAGATCTGACTGCAAATGTGGAACTGGCAACACAGAAGAGTGGAGCAAGAGAAGAAGCAATGAATCAGATTGAATTAGAGTTAAATCAAAAAGCACTGATTCAAGGGGAAGACCGATATATTTATGCCACATCAGAAGTAAAAGTGAACTATGATGAAGCAATACAGAAAGCAACAATATTAAAAGCAGAAGGCAAAGAAGTGAGTATACAAGCATTAAATGAAGCCTATGTGAAAATAATTGAAGCGAAAAAGAAACTAAATGATATAGTACAAAGTACACAAAATTTAATAGGAGATAAAGAAGATAACTCAGTGAAAACTATTAAAGAAAATAGTGGAAATGTGAAAAAAGATGTTGATACAGGTGATGGTAGTTTGAATTTAATTATTACATTTGTACTTTCATTGTGTTTTATTTTACGACTTCGAAAAATAAAATAGTAAAAACAGCTCATTATTATGTAACAAGTAATGAGCTGTTTATTTTTAAATATTTTAAATTTTGATAATTAAAAATGACTTTATCACACAAAATAGGAAACATGAGTTCAAAATAGATTTTTTGTAGAAGAAAATCTCTAGAGTAGGGGGATTTAACGCTGTTTTTAGTT
>JBHALC010000117.1:0-10699 GCA_041827565.1 Erysipelotrichaceae bacterium | reverse complement strand
CGTATTCGTTATTATATTGATGAAGAGTTAAGTATCGGAGATTATATTTTAACGGGTGGAGAGCTAGCAAGTATGGTCATTGCAGATGCAGTGATTCGTCTTAAAAATGATGTAATTCTACAAAGTAGTCATGAAGATGAAAGTTTTGAAAACGGATTATTAGAATATCCACAGTATACTAAGCCTTATGAATATGATGGATATGTTGTTCCAGATGTTTTAGTTAGTGGGCATCATGAGAATATTCGCAAATGGAAGTTAGAACAATCTATTCGTCTAACTTTAGAAAAAAGAAAAGATTTATTAGAACGAGAATTAAGTAAAGAAGAAGAAAGTATTTTAAAGAAAATAGGAGAAAACAATGAATATTAAAGCAGTAGTATTTGATTTTGATGGTACGATTCGTGATACAAGTATTGATTATTTAAAAGAATCGACATTAAAAGCAATTCAAAAATTAAGAAAAAAATATAAAGTTTATTTGGCTACAGGTCGTTATATGCAAATTTTAAGTTTTCCTGGATTAAATTTAGAAGATTTTGACGGAATTATTTGTAATAATGGAGCATGTGGTTATACACCTAAGAAAGAGTTGTTATTTCAATATACATTAGCAGATGAGCAAGTAAAAACAATTATTGAATATTGTAAAAAATTTGATATTAGTTTAACGGTTCAAACTGTAAAAGAAGTGTTTTCAACTCCATACATAAATAAATATCATCAAGAGGCTTATGATTATTTTAAAGATACACCTGAAGATGTAAAGCAGTATACAGATGAAGATGTATTGTTAATGAATGCGTATTATAAGCAAGGTTTTGATTGGAGCGAATTAGCTGAGTTAGCTGATATTCGTGTTATTGAAGGTCCAACAACACATGTTGATTTAATGCTTAAAGGTATGGATAAATATGTGGGAATTAAAAAAATGATGGAATTAGATGGACTTGATGGTGAGTATATTGCCTTTGGTGATCAAGAAAATGATTATTTAATGTTGAAACATGCTGCAATTGGTATTGCAGTACTAGATCAGTATGGAAGTAAGAGATTATTGGAAGTTGCAGATTACACATGTCCTGGTAGTGGACATGATGGTATTGCGACAATTTTACAACAATTAGAATTAATAGATTAGAAAAGGAGGAATGAATATGAGTATTATTCAAAAATTTTATGAAGGGCACTGTATTGATGCTTATAAATATTTTGGTGCACACGCATATGAAAATGAAACAATATTTAGAGTTTATGCGCCAAATGCATCACGTATTTTCGTGTTAGGTGATTTTAATGGATGGCAAGAACACCATGAAATGTACCGTAATGAGCATGGAATTTTTGAGGGAATTATCCAAAATGCAAAAGTAGGAGATAAATATCGTTACCGTGTGTATGATCGTTATAATCATGCAGTAGATAAAAGTGATCCGTTTGCATTTGAATCTGAGATGAGACCAAGTAATGCTTCAGTAATTGCGAATATGAATTTTCCAGAGTGGAAAGATGAAGAATGGATGAAATCTAGAAGTAATGATGTACATCAACCATTAAATATTTATGAGGCACACTTAGGTAGTTGGCAAAAAGAGGGAGAGCAGTTTTTAAATTATCGTGAAATTGCGAAGAGATTAATTCCGTATTTAAAAGAACATGGATTTACACATGTTGAAATTTTACCATTAAGTGAACACCCTTTTGATGGTTCTTGGGGATATCAACCAAGTGGATATTACAGTGTTACTTCTCGTTATGGAAAACCAGAAGATTTCAAATATTTTGTGGAACAGTTACATAAGCATAACTTAGGAGTTATTGTAGATTTTGTGCCGATTCATTATGTAAAAGATACATATGGATTATCTTATTTTGATGGGACACCATTATATGAGTATCCAAACGACTCAGATGCTCATAGTGAATGGGGAACATTAAACTTTAATTTATGGAAAGAAGAAGTTCGTAGTTTCTTAATTTCAGCAGCAGCATTTTTCTTAGATGTTTATCATGTTGATGGGATTAGAATTGATGCAGTAAAAAATGCAATTTATTGGAATGGAAATAAAGATCGTGGAGAAAATACCGGTGCAATCGATTTCTTGAAGCGTTTGAATTTCCTAATGCATGAAAACTTTGATAATATTATTATGTGTGCTGAAGATTCAAGTGATTATCCATTTGTGTGTAAGTCTACTTATGAAAATGGATTAGGATTTGATTATAAATGGGATTTAGGTTGGATGAATGATACACTTAAATATTTATCACTAGATCCATTAGCACGACAATATCATCATAATAAACTTACATTTTCAATGATGTATTTCTATAATGAGCGCTTTTTATTACCATTATCACATGATGAGGTAGTACATGGTAAAGGAAGTATCTTTAATAAAATGTGGGGGAGTTATGAACAGAAATTTGGGCAATTAAAAGCATTATATGTATATCAATTTACTCATCCAGGTAAAAAATTAAATTTTATGGGGAATGAAATAGCACATATTCGTGAATTTGATGAAGCTAGAGAGATGGATTGGATGTTAAATGATTTTCCAATGCATGAGAATTTTAATAAATTCTTTAAAAAATTATCAACATTATATAAAACAAAAGATTCATTACACAAATATGATTTTGATGAATTAGGGTTTAGATGGATTGATGCGGATAATGCAGGACAAAATTTATATAGTTATACACGAAAATCAGAAAATTCAACAATGATTATTGTGATTAACTTCTCAGGAAATTATTATGAAAATCAAAAAATAGGGGTTGAATTTGAAGGAAGTTATCGTGAGTTATTAAATACGGATGACTTAAAATATTCTGGATATGGAGCAGTAAATCCTACTTTTGTGAAGACAACTCAAGAAAGTTGGAATTATTTACCATATTCAATTAATATTAAAATTGCGCCATTTAGTGCAATTATTTTAGAAAAAAGACACCGTAGAGTTAAGGGGGAAAAATAGATGAATCATTCTTATCAGTTTGAGACAAAAGAAGAATTTAAAACAGAATTTGAGCGTCGTTGTATCATGCATTTTGGGCGTTCACATGTGGAATGCCACACAAATGAAAAATTTATTGTATTAGGAAATATCGTTAAAGACTATGCTTCAGTAAATTGGAAAGCAAGTAAAGATACAATTACAAATAGTAAACAAAAACAAATGTACTATTTCTCAATGGAGTTTTTAATTGGTCGTTTAATTACAAGTAACTTAATGAATTTAGGGATTTATGAAGTGGTAAAAGATGGATTAAATGATTTAGGTATTGATATTAATGAATTAGAGAAAACGGAATCAGATGCTGGACTTGGAAATGGAGGGCTTGGAAGATTAGCTGCTTGTTTCTTAGACTCACTTGCATCAACAAATTATCCAGGACATGGAAACTGTATTCGTTATGAATATGGGTTATTCAAACAAAAAATTCAAAATAATCAACAAGTTGAAGTTCCAGATCAGTGGATGCAATTAGGAAATGTATGGGAAGTTCGTAAACCTCAACATGCTGTAGATATTAAGTTTTTTGGAAATATTAATATGTCATTAGATGAAGATGGAAAACGAGTAGTTTCTCATGATAATGCACAAATTATTCGTGCTGTTCCTTATGACATGGCTGTAATTGGAAATAACACAACTCTAACAAATACGCTTCGTTTATGGAGTGCTGAAGTTGCACAAGATGCAGTTGATTATTCTAACTTTGAAAATTATATTCGTGAAGTTACTGCAATTAATCACAATGTTTATCCAGATGATTCTACTGAAAGTGGAAGATATCTAAGATTAAAACAGCAATACTTCTTTGTTGCTGCGGGATTAGATTCAATTGTGAAAAATCACCTAAAAGTAGAAGGTACTTTAGATAACTTTGCAGAAAAAGTTGCAATTCAATTAAATGATACTCACCCAGTATTATGTATTCCTGAATTAATGCGTATTTTATTAGATGATTACCGTTATGAGTGGGATGATGCTTGGAATATTGTTACAAAAACAATGGCTTATACAAACCACACTGTATTACAAGAAGCATTAGAAAAATGGCCAGTAAACTTTATTCAAACAATGTTACCTCGTATTTATATGATTATTGAAGAAATTCATAACCGTTTTATGTTTGAATTGTTTAATAAATTTAATGCTGGACATTTAGCAAATTCAATGGCAATTATTAAAGATGGACAAGTACATATGGCTAACTTAGCTATTGTTGGTTCGCACAAAGTAAATGGAGTTGCTTATTTACATACTGAAATTTTAAAATATGATGTATTTAAAGAGTTTAATGAATTATTCCCAGGTAAAATTATTAATAAAACAAATGGAATTACACACCGTCGTTGGTTAGCGTATTCAAACCCAGAATTAACGAATTTATTAAAATCTCGTATTGGAGATGGATTTATTTCTAATCCTTTTGAATTAGAAAAATTAGTGCCATTTGTGGAAGATAAACAATTACAAGAAGAATTTAAACAAGTTAAATTAGCTCGTAAAAAAATATTAAGAGATTACATTAAGAAAACAGTTGGAATTGAGATTGATATTAATTCAATTATTGATGTGCAAGCAAAAAGATTGCATGCATATAAACGTCAATTATTAAATGTATTACATATTATTTATTTATACCAACAAGCAAAAGAAAATCCAAACTTTACAATGCATCCAAGAACATTTATTTTTGCAGCTAAAGCTGCACCAGCATATTACTTTGCGAAAAAAGTAATTGAATTAATTCACTGTATCGCAGATAAAGTAAATAATGATCCACAAGTTAATCGTTTCTTTAAGGTAGTATTTATTCCGAACTATTCTGTTTCAATCGCAGAAATTTTAATGAATGCTGCTGATGTTAGTGAACAAATTTCTACTGCTGGAAAAGAGGCAAGTGGAACTGGAAATATGAAGTTTATGATGAATGGTGCAATTACACTTGGAACATTTGATGGAGCAAATGTTGAGATTTGTGAGCAAGTAGGTATTGAAAATGCTGAAATCTTTGGATTAAGAGCAAATGAAGTTGAAGATATTTATCGTTACCGTACATACAATTCATTTAATACATACAACCAAAACCCAACGATTAAAAAAGTAGTTGATGCGATTGTAGATGGAACATTCCACTGTGATCCAGATCAGTTTAAAGTTATTTTTGAAGATTTAATCTTTAGAAATGATGAATATTTATTATTACTTGATTTCCCAGATTATGTTAAAGCCCAGCAAAATGTAGAAAAACGTTACTTATCTGATGATTGGTATAGATTATGTCTATATAATATTGCTAAGTCTGGATTCTTCTCAAGTGACCGTACAATTGATGAGTACGCAAAAGAAATTTGGAAATTAAGAAAAGTATTTTAAACACTAGTTTACTAGTGTTTTTTTAATAGGAGAGAATATGAGAATTTATCGTTTTATTTTAGGTTTTATTGCATTGTTTGGAGTGGCGCTACAAATTATTCAAGATGGATGGGGAATGATGTTGTACTATACATTATTATCTAATTTATTAGTTGGAATATTTTTGTTGTATATTACAGTAAAAAAAGAAAATCATTATTTATTAAAAAGTAGTATTACTATGGCAATATTGATTACATTTTTAATTTATCATTTTTTATTGGCACCGTTAGTTACGTATAGTCAATTTCATAATTTAAGAAATTATATCGTACATTATATTGTTCCGATTGCTATGGTATTGGATACTTTAGTTTTTGATGAAAAAAACCAATATAAATTGATGGATCCATTTAAATGGAGTTTGATTCTAATGATTTATTTTGGGTTTGCAATGCTAAACGGATTTATTTTTAAATTAAATGTACCAGCATCACCAGATTCACCATTTCCATATTTTTTTATGAATGTACATAAATTTGGAATTATGCAAGTTGGAATAAATACATTTATACTTTTAATAGGATATATTATTTTAGGATATCTGTTTTTATTGGTTAAGAAAATTATAGGAAAGTTAAAAGAAGTGCATAACTTCTTTTTTTTATATGAAAAAATCATCATATGTGTTGACAACTTCGAAATAAAGTAGTAATATATGAATATAAAACATATGAAAAATCATTCATATAGGAGGTATAAGATGAAACATCATGATTTAGAACATCGATTAGCATTACTATTTTATTTTGTAGGATTAATTTTATTTGGTATCGCAGTATTATTTCCATTCAATGAATTAATTAGTAATTTAATTTTATTTTTTAGTTTGCTTTTTTCAGGTTATCATGTTTTGATGGAGGGGGTAGTTGATACAATTAAAGATAGTAAAGAAAAGCGAGGATTTTATCCTAATACCCATATTTTAATGGGGATTTCAGCTATTGGTGCAATGTTGTTAAATAGTTATAGTGAGGCTACTATATTAATTTTAATTTTTGCAGGTGCCCATTTTTTAGAGGAATATGTAGAAGGGAAAAGTAAGAAAGATATTACATCATTATTAAAATTAAAACCTTTAACTGCGCGTAAAAAAGAAAAAGAGGGAATTAAAATCGTTGAGGTAGAAAAACTAAATCTTGATGATATTTTAGTTGTATTACCAGGAGATCAAGTTCCAATTGATGGTTGTATTATTAAAGGTAATCCATCTATTGATGAATCGAATATTAATGGGGAAAGTATTCCAAAAGATAAAAAAAGTGGTGATTTAGTTTATGGTGGTACAATGAATTTAAATCATTATTTTGAAATGAAAGTAACGAAAAGAAGTGATGAGACTTTATTTTCTAAAATTTTAGATTTGGTTGCAAATTCACAAAAGAATACAAGTAAAATTCAAACATTTATTTCAAAATATGAACCTTATTATGTAATATTTGTGATGTTATTTTCACTGATTATATTCTTAATCTTAATTGTTTTAGGTTTGGGAATAGAAACGGCTGTATATCGTTCGCTTGTATTACTGGTCTCACTTTCGCCATGTGCAATTGCAGTCAGTGTTACACCGGCTACTTTAGCTGCAGTTTCATTTTTAGCACGTAGAAACATTCTGTTTAAGCAAAGTATTTATCTAATGTATTTTCATAAATTAAAAGCAATTGCATTTGATAAAACAGGAACATTAACGACTGGAAAAATGAGTGTAAAAAAAATGGTAATAAAGCAAGAAAACAAGATTGAATTGTTAAATATATTATATGCGATGGAAAAAACAGCAAATCATCCAATTGCTAAAGCAATAATTGATTATTTAGAATATTATCGAACGAATTTAGAACTTGAAGTGAAAAATAATACGGGAATAGGATTAGAAAGTACTTATAATGGTAATGTTTATAGAATAGGCAAACCAAGTGCAATTTCTTTTAAAACAACAACTTTAAATATTGATATCGAAGATACAACAAAAATTTATTATACTTGTAATGATGAATTAGTGGGTATATTTTATTTGGAAGATGAATTAAAAGAAGATGTAGACAAATTAATTTATAGTTTAAATCGTAATGGAATTGAAACAGTAATGATTACGGGTGATAATCAATTAGTAGCAGATAAAGTAGCTAAAAAATTAGGGATTCGCTCTTATTATGCAGAAGTATTACCGCATGAAAAATATCATTTATTATCACTTCTTCAAGCCAAATATAAAGGAGTGGCAATGGTTGGTGATGGTGTAAATGATGCAGTAGCACTTGCTAATGCAGATGTGGCAATTGCAATGGGATCAGGTAGTGATATAGCAATTGAAAGTAGTGATGTGATTTTAATGAAAAATGATATTTCTCAAATTGATTTAATTTATCATGTATCAAGTCGTTTAGATAAAATTATTAAGCAAAATTTGATTTTTTCGATTTTTGTGATTGTGATGTTACTTATTTTGAATCTTTTAGGTATCACTACAATTTTCACAAGTGTAATTGGACATGAAGGCAGTACATTATTGATTTTATTAAATTCTGTTCGATTACTTTTCACAAGCAAAAATAATTGCAATTAACCTATTTTATAAGGTATACTTAATAAAGCAGAGGTGAGAATATGGTAAAAAATGAAGATATCTTAGAATCGATGCGTATATTTTTTTCGTTACTTGGAAATACAACGCGTTTAAAAATTGTAATGGAATTACTGAACCAACCATTGAATGTTACTCAACTTCAAGAAAAAACAGATATGTCACAAACTGCGGTTTCACATCAACTTGCTGCTCTTAAAAAAGCAAACTTAGTTTCATATCAAAAAAATGGTAAAGAAAAAATTTACTATCTAAGTGATGAGCATGTGAATATTATTTTAATGAGTACAAAAGGACATATTGAACATACATTAAGAGATAAAAAATGTGAAAAGTGTGTGCAACACTGTGAAAGGAATAAAAATGAATAAATTTACAGATTATAATTTTAAAGAAAACACAAATAAATTTATTGAATACAATAAATTTATTCACCCAACTCCAATTCAAAAGGAAGTCATTCCTCATATTTTAAAAAATAAAAATGTGATTGGAATTGCTCAAACTGGTACTGGAAAGACGCATGCCTTTTTAATTCCGATTATCGAAAGAATTGATACATCAAAAGAAGAGGTACAAGTAGTAATTAGTGCGCCTACTCGTGAATTAGCACTTCAAATTTATACTCGTGCTAAAGAAATGAATGAAGTCGATCCACAAATTGATATTCGTTTAATTACAGGTGGAATTGATAAAATTAAAATGAGTGGACAACTAAAAAAACAACCACATATTGTAGTAGCAACCCCTGGAAGATTAAAAGACTTATTTATTAATGAAAAATTACTTCGTTTAGATACAGTAAGTTTATTTGTTGTAGACGAAGCAGATATGACATTAGAATATGGTTTTTTAGAAGATATTGATGCAGTTGCTGGAAAGATGCGTAATGATTTACAAATGTTGTCATTTTCTGCAACAATTCCCCAACAACTTCAAATTTTCTTGAAAAAATATATGACAAATGCAATTACAGTTAATATTAGTTCAAAAGAAGTGAGTAATGCAAAAATTGAGCATATTTTAGTACCTTGTAAACATAAAAGTTATGAAGAAAAACTACTTGAAATTATTTCAGGAATTAAACCTTATGTTTGCTTGATTTTTGGTAATACTAGAAAAGATGCAAGTAGTGCTGCTAGTTTACTTCGTGATAATGGAATCAAAGTTGTGGAATTACATGGTGATTTACAGCCTCGTGAAAGAAAAATTGCGATGAAAAATATTATGAATTTACAAGAAAGTTTTGTTGTAGCAACAGATATTGCGGCTCGTGGTATTGATATTGAAGGGGTAAGTCATGTTATTTCTTTAGGTTTTCCTAAAGAAAGTGCCTTTTATATTCACCGTAGTGGGCGTACAGCTCGTGCTGGAAGAGATGGAGTTTGTTATGCATTATATAATGAAAAAGATGAAGCAATTATTAAGGAATTACAAGTAAAAGGTATAGGATTTAAACACCAAGATTATAAAAATGATGTTTGGGTAGATTTAAATAAATTCGGATATAAACGTCCTAAAAAAGACGATCCACTTGAGAAGGAAATTGCGAAAATTGTACAGCGTAAAAAAACAAAAGTAAAACCAGGATATAAGGTTAAACGAAATGAAGAAATCAATAAATTAAAGCGTAAAGCAAAACGAGCAATGATACAAGAAAGTATTAAGCAACAACAAAAAGAAAAAGCGAAAGCTCGTCAAAAAGAAAGAGGACAAAGATGAAAATAGGAAGTCATGTATCGATGAGTGCTCCAGACTATTTAGTTGGAGCAGTAAAAGAAGCTTTATCTTATGGAGCAAATGCTATGATGATTTATTCAGGTGCTCCCCAAACAACAAAGCGTGTACCAACTTCTAAGTTTAAAATTAAAGAAGCGTATGAATTAATGCAAGAAGTAGGATTTGATCCTAAAAACATTATTTTACATGCTCCTTACATTATTAATCTAGGAAATACGGTTAAAGAAGAAACTTATGAATTAGCTGTAAGTTTTTTAAAGCAAGAAATTAAAAGAGCACAAGATTTAGGAATAAAAATAATCGTTTTACACCCTGGAAGTCATGTTCAAATGGGAAGTCAGGTAGGATTAGATAAAATCGTAGCTGGATTAGATGAGGCTTTAGTTGATGCTAAAGATGTGGTTATTGCGCTAGAAACAATGGCTGGAAAAGGGAGTGAATGTGGACGAAGTTTTGAAGAAATTCGATATATTTTAGATTGTGCTAAATATAAAGAAAATTTAGGAGTTTGTCTAGATACGTGTCATATTTGGGATGCTGGATATGATTTGAATGATTTTGAGTCTGTTTTATCAGAGTTTGAAAAAGTAATCGGATTAGATAAGTTAAGTGTTTTACATATTAATGACTCAAAAAATGAATTAGGTGCAAGTAAAGATCGACATGAAAACTTAGGATATGGTAAAATAGGGTTTAATAATTTATTAGCGATTTTATATCACCCTAAATTGATGCATTTAGTAAAAATTTTAGAAACACCTTATATTGAAAAAATTCCTCCATACAAACAAGAAATAAAAATGATTTTAGAAAAAAAATGGAATGAAAATTTGATTCAAGATGTCATTGATGGAAAATAAAGAATACTTTGAATATACAGAATTAGAACTAAATAAATTGAAAAAGAAAGATAAAAAACTTTCTAGAGCAATTGATG
>JBHALC010000116.1:0-13368 GCA_041827565.1 Erysipelotrichaceae bacterium | reverse complement strand
TGTGGGTATTGCATTGTTAGTATCTTTCAATAAGAGACCATTATTATTAAGTGGAACAATGGCGATTATGATTATTTCATTAATTATTCGTCGTTTACCATATACAATTCGTTCAAGTGTTGCCACATTACAACAAATTCCATTAAGTATGGAAGAAGCAGCAACTTCATTAGGAGCAAGTAAAATGAAGACTTTCTTTAAAGTAACGATGCCGATGATGAAAGCAGGAATTATGTCTGGTGCAATATTAAGTTGGGTAACAATGATTTCAGAGTTATCAACAGCCATTATTTTATACAATGCTAAAACACAAACATTAACCGTAGCAATGTATACAGAGGTAATTAGAGGAAATTATGGTATAGCTGCGGCTTTATCTGGAATTTTAACAGTGGTTACAATGGCCTCATTAATTATCTTCTTAAGAATTTCAAAAGGAAAACAAATGCGAATATAAAAAAATGCCAGAAATGGCATTTTTTACTATATTTTTTATGATTTTTTTGGTATAATAAACGAGTTAGATAGGAGGTGTTAAACATATGGACTATGATCAGAGGCATTTACAATTTAATTTAGATATGTTTAACGAAAGGAGCCTTCTATGCAAGAAAACAATTTTTTGAAAATTGAAGAATTAAAAGAATTAATTACTAAAAAAACAAAAGAAGAACTTGTGGATTTGATTGAATATTTCCACCCTGCAGATATTTTAGACTTTATGCATGAATATGAAGATTTAAAGTATTTATTTTACAAAATTCCAGATGAAACCATTGCTGAAGTATTAGAGTATGCAGAAGAAGATAAGTTTGAGTTGCTTTCTTATTTCTCAGATATGAAAAAAAGAAATATTCTTAAAGCAATGGCTGCCGATGAATTAGCAGACTTTGTTGGGGAATTAGAGGAAGAAAGAAAAGAAAAAGTTTTATCTTTACTAAGTCAAAATGATAAAAAAGAAGTTATTAAATTAATGAATTATGGACCAGAAACAGCTGGGGGGATTATGACCACAGAGTTTGTGAGCATTCCAGAAAATATTACAGTTGAGCAAACTTTAAAATATCTACAAAAAGATATTGATGATGCTGAAACAGCGTACTATTTATTTGTAGTAGATTATAAGCGAAGATTAAAAGGAATTGTTTCACTGCGTGAATTAGTTTCTACTCCTTTTGATACTTATATTGCAGAGATTTTAAATCCAAATGTAGTATCAGTAGATGTACATATGGATCAAGAGCAAGTTGCAAATATTTTTGATAAATATAGTTTCTTAATGGTTCCGGTTGTTGATGAAGATAATAAAATGTTGGGGATTATTACCGTAGATGATATCTTGGAAATTATTCAGGATGAGACAACAGAGGATATTCACCGTTTAGCTCAAATTGACTCTGAAGAGAAAGTAGATTCAACTATTTTTGAGTCTTTAAAATCTCGTTTACCTTGGTTAACTATTAACTTAGCTACAGCTTTATTAAGTGCATTTGTAATCTCTAATTTTGAAAGTACAATTAATAAAGTTGTTGCTTTAGCAGCAATTATGCCAATTATTACAGGAATGGGTGGAAATGCAGGAACACAAGCTATGACCATTATTATTCGAGGGATTTCTTTAGAAAGACTAACAAAAGAAAATGCTAAATCAGTATTATTTAAAGAGATTATGGTAGGAATTACAGTAGGAGCTGTAATTGGTATTTTTGTAACGATTGTAGGATTATTATTATTTGGATTACCACCTATATTTGGATTTGCAAGTTTTTTAGCTGTATTATTAAATATGACTGCAGCAACAGCTGCTGGGTATTTTATCCCTATTTTATTAAAAAAACTGGGTGTAGATCCAGCATTAGCTAGTGGAGTTTTTGTAACGACAGTAACAGATACTTTAGGGTTTTTCCTATTTTTAGGGTTCTCAAGTATTGTAATTCAGTATTTTATGTAGAGAATAATCATGAAAAAATATGAGATAAATTTAAGTTTTAAGAAGACAAATAGAGATAAACTATTAGAAGAAATCAATTTATTACGGCAAGAACTTGCGATTTGGCATGAAAAAGTGATTTATCAAAAAACACAAAGATACAATCATGTTGAATCTTTGCTTTATCAAAATTTTGGGTATTATTGGCTAAAAATAGCTAGACTTGATTTTGAATATCGAAAAATAGTTCGAAAAGTGCAACTTATGCAGATAGCAATTAATAATGATGAAGAAATTGATTTTGAAGGTATCGAATTTGTTATAGAATGTGAAACTGAAACTTATTTAAAAGATATTGAAAATTATGAGGAGAAGTTGTTAAAATCAGAGGAGTATAAGCGCTTTGGGATGTTAAGTGAAGAAGATTCTCGAAAAATAAAAAAACTGTTTGTTGAAATTATGAAAAAAATTCATCCTGATGTTAATAAAACAGTAGATCCTAAATTGTTTGAGCTAGCAATTGAAGCTTATAAAAATGGGGACTATTCAGGATTGATGAATATAAAATTACTAAGTGAATCTTACTCAGAGGAAGATTTATCTAATTTAGAAATTAAACAACTTGAAGATAAGGTTGAAGAATTACAAAAACAATTAGAAGAAATAAATGCTATACATGAAAAAATATCTTGCCAATATCCATATGACTTATTGTTTCTACTTGATGATGTTGATTTACATATCCAAAATTATCAAGCTAAAATCAAAGATTATGAAGAAAGAATTGAATATTATAAGAAGAAAGAAAAGGAGTTGATTTCTAAAAATGAAGAACGCTTTAGAGAAAATTAGCAAATCAACAATATCAATTGCTTTAAAAAAAGAAGTAGACATTCCCAAACCTTTTAATTTAGATGTATTTTTATTTGATACACATATAGCGGGAACATCTTATATTGATAATTTTGATGAAATAGATATAAAAATAGGAGAGAAGCTTTCTTTTTATAGAGAAAAAAATGAGCATGATTCGAGTGCTATTGTGGTTAAAACATCAAAAAATATAAAGATAGGATATATTCCTCAAAAAGATAATGTTATTTTTTCTAGATTAATGGATGCTGGTAAATCTTTGTTTGGAACAATTGAATCACACGAATTAGTTAACAAATGGCACAAAATACAAATTAAAATTTATTTATCAGAATAATAAAAACATACTATATTTGCCTTTTTATTAGCAAATATGGTATTCTAATTAAGAAGGATTTTAGAGAAGGAGAACATATATGACAAAATTATCACCACTTCAAAAAGTAAGATATACATATCAACCAAAATTACCTAAAATGTTGAGAAATGGAATTTCTGAAATTAGTGTAAAAGAAGGAGCTGAAACACAAAGTGTTGCAGATCAAGAGAAAGTAAAAGCACTTTTCCCTAACACTTATGGAAAAAAAGAAATTATATTTGAAAAAGGAGTAAATACTTCTGCTGCTAAAGTACAAAAAGTAGGAGTTATTTTATCTGGAGGACAAGCACCAGGAGGACACAACGTTATTTCTGGGTTATATGATGCTTTAAAAGCAACAAACAAAGAAAATGAATTATACGGATTTAAAAATGGACCTAGTGGTTTATTAGATGATGACTTTATCGTATTTACAGATGAATACATCGATGAATACAGAAACACTGGAGGATTCGATATTATTGGTTCTGGAAGAACAAAATTAGAATCAAACGAACAATTTGCTGTAGTAGCAGAAGTTTGTAAAAAACATGGAATTACTGCAGTAGTAATTATTGGAGGAGATGACTCTAATACAAATGCTGCTGTATTAGCAGAATACTTTGCTCAACATGAAACAGGAGTTCAAGTGATTGGGTGTCCAAAAACAATCGATGGAGATTTAAAAAATGATGATATTGAATGTTCATTTGGATTTGATACAGCAACTAAAACTTACAGTGAGTTAATTGGAAATATTCAAAGAGATGCAAACTCAGCTAAAAAATACTGGCACTTTGTAAAAGTAATGGGACGTTCTGCATCACATGTTGCTTTAGAATGTGCTTTAGAAACACAACCAAATATTTGTTTAATTTCAGAAGAAGTTGCAGCTAAAAAAATGTCATTATCACAAATTGCAAACTATATTGCAGATTCTGTTGAAAAAAGAGCTGCAAATGGAATGAACTTTGGGGTTGCTATTATTCCTGAAGGAGTAGTAGAATTTGTTCCTGAATTCTCAGTATTAATTCATGAAATTAATGAATTATTAGCTGGAAGTAAAGCAGATGCATTTAATGCATTACCAAATTGGAAAGAAAAATATGCATTTATTGAAAGTGGATTAACTAAAGAATCTATGGAAGTATTTGCATTATTACCAGAAAGTATTCAACAACAATTATTCTTAGAGCGTGATCCACATGGAAATGTTCAAGTTTCATTAATTGAATCTGAAAAATTATTCTCTTCATTAGTAAAAGCAATTTTAGATGAAAGAAAACAAGCAGGTACTTACAAAGGTAAATTTAATCCATTACACCACTTCTTTGGATATGAAGGAAGATGTGCATTCCCATCTAATTTTGATGCAGATTACTGCTACTCATTAGGATACAATGCATTTATGTTAATTCAATATGGATATAATGGTTACTTATCTAAAGTTTCAAACTTATCAAAATCAGCTGATGAGTGGGTAGCTGGAGGTATGCCAATTACTAAGATGATGAATATTGAAAGAAGACATGGAGAAGACAAACCAGTTATTCGTAAAGCTTTAGTTGAGTTAGATGGAAAACCATTTAAATTCTTTGAAGCAAATAGAGAAACTTGGGCAGTTGAAACTGCATATACATACCCAGGTGCAATTCAATATTATGGACCAAGTGAAATTTGTGATTTAACTACAAGAACACTTGCTTTAGAAAAAGAAGAAAAATAGTTAAAAAGCCAATTAATTTTGGCTTTTTTAATCTTAATTTTTGACATTATATTTAGTTTATGTTAAAATAATCAAGGAAAAGTTAGTAGAAAGTAGAAGCGCCTTCTCACCTGATGGAATAATTCATAGGTTAATGCTGCAAAATTAATAACAACATTAATTTTAAGCGGGTGCATTGTACTCGCTTTTCTATTTAAGAAAGGAAGGTGTTTGTTATTAATAAAAAAGTAATTCCTAATAATGTGAATGAGGATTTAGTAAATGAAAAAATCCCATTTAAGGAAGTGCTGGTTATTGATCAAGATGGAAGTCAATTAGGAATTAAGCTTCGTAGAGAAGCATTACAAATTGCATTCGATCAAGAGTTAGATTTACTATGTGTTGCACCAAACGCAAAACCACCAGTTTGTAAAGTATTAAACTATGGTAAACATCGTTTTGAACAACAAAAGAAATCAAAAGAAGCGAAGAAAAAACAACATGTTACTGAAATTAAACCACTTCGTTTATCACCAGTAATTGATAAACATGATTTTGAAACAAAAATGCGCCATGCTCGTAAATGGTGTGAAGAAGGTTTAAAAGTAAAAATTGATATGCGTTTTAGAGGTCGTTTAATTACTCGTTTAGAAGTGGGTAAAAAAATTATGGATAGTTTTATTGAAGAAATCAGTGATATTGCTTCAGTAGAGAAAAAACCAATTCTAGAGGGTAACACTATGTCAGCTATTTTAGCGCCAAAGAAAACAAAATAGGAGGAAATATATATGCCAAAAATGAAATCACACAGAGGTTTAGCAAAACGTGTTAAAAAAACAGGTTCTGGTAAATTAAAAAGAGGTCGTGCTTATACATCACACTTAGCACCAAGAAAAACTACAAAACAAAAACGTCATTTACGTAAAGCTTCATTAGTTTCACCAAGTGACTACAAACGTATTAAATTAATGTTAGTGAAATAAGAAGGAGGAAATAGAAGATGGCAAGAGTAAAAGGTGGAGTTGTTACACGTAACCGTAGAAAACGTGTATTAAAATTAGCAAAAGGATACTTTGGATCTAAACACGTTTTATACCGTACAGCTAATGAGCAAGTAATGCGTTCATTACGTTATGCATACAGAGACAGAAAACAATTAAAACGTGAAATGAGAAAATTATGGATTGCTCGTATTAATGCAGGAGCAAGATTACATGATTTAAGCTACTCAAAATTAATCTTTGGATTAAAACAAGCTAATGTTGTAATTAACCGTAAATCATTATCAGAATTAGCGATTCACGATGCAGATGCATTTGCTGCAATTTGTGCTTTAGCAAAAGAAAACTTAAAATAAAGATAAAAAGGATGAAGTAAGAAAACTTCATCCTTTTGTGTTATAATATAGTTGGTAGGTGATTAATAATGGTTAAAAAGAATATTGGTTTTATTTTGGTTTTCACAATTTTCATTACTACTTTTTTTGTGCTGGGATTTAAATTAGAAAAAGATAAATCAGATAAATTATATCAAGAAAGCATATTAAATCAGGTAAAAGCTTCTCAAAATTCAGTAGTAGTACAGCAAAAAGCTTTAAATGAAGCTCAGAAATTTAGCGGTAAATTAGTATCAAATACAAATGAATCTTCTTATATTGATTTGAATTGGAGTTTTTCTCAGACGGGGATTTTAAAAAGTGAGCTTTATTTAAATAATAAATTACTAAGCGAAGTAGCTTTAAATCAAAATAATAAAAAAGTGAATGTAGTTGAAAATAATTTGTCACCAGAAAATAATGAATTTATTTTAATGCTATATACAAATGATAATCGCCAAATTCCATCTAAAATTAGTGTAAGTGCAGGATATGTTTATGATATGTATTATACGGTACAAAAGATAAATGATATTTATTATTTAGAATTTTCATATATTACAAATATTAAATCTCCTGTAAGTTTACCTAAATTAAAAGAAGACTCAAATTTAAAACTGCAATTAAAAAATGAACCGAGCTATATTGATTTAGGAGAGTATCGAAAAACAGTTTTAAATTATGTAATAGATCATAGTGCATTTAAAACAGGAGATCATCGAGTATTACTGTTGTGGAATATCGATTCTATTAATTATGAGTTTAGTCAAGTAATTGAATTTACAAAATAAAAAGAGCATTACTGCTCTTTTTTTTAGATTGCGTTTTTAGCTTTTAATGTTTTTAAAGCACGAGCGGAAATACGGATTTTTTGAGGTTTCCCATCCACCATTACTTTAACTGTTTGTAAGTTCACATTCCATTTACGACGAGTAGCACGTAATGAGTGAGAACGTTTGTTTCCTGATAAAGGACCTTTTCCTGTAATAGCACAAACTTTTGACATACCGTAACCTCCTTTCATTACTTTTAACAAGTTACCTATATATATTACTATAAACAAAGAAATAATGCAAGTAAATCAATTTTAAAACGATAAAAATTTAAATATTTTTTTATTTGTGTTACAATAGATGGGAATTGGATGGATATTTTATGAAAAAAATCGTTAAACCATTATTAAACTGGTATTATGAAAATAAACGAGATTTACCTTGGCGAAAAACAAATAATCCTTATTATATTTGGATTAGTGAAATTATGCTGCAACAAACACGAGTAGAAACAGTGATTCCTTATTATCAAAGATTTATTTCTACTTTACCAACATATGAAGATTTAGCCAAAGTGGATGAAGAAAAATTATTAAAATTATGGGAAGGACTTGGTTATTATTCTCGTGCTCGAAATCTAAAAGTAGCAGCAAATCAAGTTTTAGAAAAATTTAATCAATTCCCTGTTGCTTATGATGATTTAATACAATTAAAAGGAATTGGTCCATATAGTGCTGGTGCTATTTCATCAATTAGCAGTAATGAAAAAAGAAGTGCAATCGATGGGAATGTATTACGTGTTATTTCAAGAATCAATAATAGTGAAAATGATATTAGTTTAAAATCTACTTTTAATGAAATTAATACGCAATTACTTGAAATTATGCCTAAAAATAGTGGGGATTTTAATCAAGCTTTAATGGAGTTAGGAGCAACAGTTTGTACTTATAAAGGGTATGAATGTCATAAATGTCCAATTCAAAAATATTGTTTATCATATAAATATCAGACACAATCAAAAATTCCAGTTAAAAACAAAAAATTAGAAAGAAAAGTAATTGAAAAAACAATTTTAATTTTTGTGTGTGATGATAAAATTGCAATTGAAAAAAATCATAATAAAACAGTTTTACATAATATGTGGCAATTCCCTAATGTAGATATTCATTTATCTTATGAAGAAATTATTCAAAAATATGATGCAATTCATTGTTTTGAACTGAAGAAAAGGAAGCACATTTTTTCTCATTTAGAATGGCATATGAGAGCTTATGTAGTTGAGTTGAATGAATTAATTCCGGATTTGAAGTGGAAAAGTGAATTAGAAATTAATAATGAAATAGCATTACCTAATGTGTATAAACGATATTATGATGATTATATAGAGTATAGAAGTAGGAGAGATTATGAGAGGATTTGAAGTATTAGAAGCGTATTTAGATGATTTTAACACTATACGGTTTTATTTTAATAAGATAAGTTATGGAGGAGTTTCAAAGAAATTCTATTTAAAAAAAGAAGATGGTACAAGTATTGAATTAAAGATTAAAAAAATTGAGGAGCATTCTCGTTATACAATCTATGATTTAGATGTAGATGGGATTATTATAGGGGAAAACTATTTTGTGGAACATGAATTTGCGAGAAAAACACCACTTCGTTATGGATTAGTAGTTAAAAAGCCTCAATTTGATGAAATGTTTAAGTATGATGGGGATGATTTAGGTGCTACATTTACATCAGATACCACTACTTTTAAAGTTTTTGCACCAACTGCAAATAAATTAGAATTAGTATTAGAAGATGAAGTAATCGCGATGGAAAAAGAGGTTGGAATTTTTAAGGTGAGTGTTCCACGATATTTACATAACCAGAAATATAAGTATCGTGTTTATTGTAATGGAACAATTAAAGAAACAATCGATCCATATTGTATTAAAACTACAAATAATTCTACATATAGTATTGCGTATGATGTGAATACTTTAAGAGATGATACATATATAAAATTGGATAAATATAGTGATGCTGTTATTTATGAAGCAAGTGTTGATGATTTTACTGCACAATTTGAGCATGATCCATCAACTTATGTGTCTATGGTAAAAGAACGCTGTGTTTATTATTTAAAGAGTTTAGGAATTACTCATTTACAGTTATTGCCAGTTACAAGTTGTGGTTCAACCGATGATTATAATCCTAAGTTACATTACAATTGGGGATATGATATTACTCATTTTCAGGCTCTAACGAATCGTTATGCTTTAAAGGATGCAGTAAGTGAATTTAAACAGTTAGTAGAAATTTACCATCAACATGGGATAGGAATTAATTTAGATATGGTATTTAATCATGTACATGATTATGATACATCTCCAATGCAAATTTTGGTTCCTTATTACTATTTCCAGATTGATAAGCATGGCAATTTATCTAACTCATCTTATTGTGGAAATGACTATGACTCTACAAGAGCGATGTCATCTAAGTTAGTAGTAGATAGTTGTTTATCTTGGGTGAAAAATTTCAAAGTAGATGGATTTAGATTTGATTTAATGGGAATTATTGATATAGATACAATGAACACAATTTATAAAAAATGTTCTGAAATTAATCCAAGTTTTATGTTATATGGAGAAGGATGGAATATGCCTTCATTATTAGAGGAAGGAAAAAGAGCTACGATTCAAAATCAAGCACAGATGCCTAATATAGCACATTTTAATGATTTCTTTAGAGATATTATTAAAGGGAAAGAAAGAGAAACAGGTTATTTAACTAATGGACATTTCTATGGTGATAATGCTAAAACAGCTATTTTATGTGATAATTATGTAAATCCTAAAAATAGTATTAATTATTTAGAGTGTCATGATAATATGACTTTATTTGATCATTTATTAAATGTTTGTAATGAAAAACCAGAAATTCGCTTAGCTCGAATGAAATTATCTATTGCCACAATTATTTTATCTTATGGTATTCCATTTATTCACTCAGGATTAGAATATGCTCGTAGTAAAAATGGATTAGATAACACTTATCGTGATAATAGTGGGATTAATCACTTTAACTGGAATTTAATAGCCCATCCTTTAGTAGCATTTACCCGAAAATTAATTCAAATTAGAAAAGATTATCCAGAATTAAGATTTGATTTAAAACAAGATGTTTTAAATCATGTTCGAATTGGATATCTGTATGAAGATGTAATTACATATAAAGTTAATAATTTAGTAATTGTATTTAATCCAACCTATCATGAAACATTTTATGCTATCGAAGGAAAATCTTTAATTGATAATGCAAAAATAAATGGGCTTAAAGTTAAGCCACACAGCGTGTATATTATTGACACAAAATGAAAATCGTTGTTGCAGCAGACTCATTTAAAAATTGTTTAAGTTCAAAAGAAGTTGCAGAATCAATAAAAAAAGGAATATTAAAATATAATTCTAAATTTGAAGTTGAAACCTTCACTACCTGTGATGGTGGTGAGGGAAGTGTAGATGCATTTGTGGAAGTAAATCAAGGATATTATGAGTATGTAGAAACAGTTAATGCTTATGGAGTTCCAATTACTGCAAAATATGGAATTATTGATGAAGGTAAAACCGCAATAATTGAGATTGCAAATATTATTGGATTAATTGTTAAAGAAAAAAGAAATGTGATGAAATCTTCTAGTTATGGAGTTGCTAAAGTTTTATTGCATGCTAAGGAAAAAAAAGTAAAAAAAATAATTGTTTGTTTAGGCGGTAGTGCAACAAATGATGCAGGAATAGGGATTTTAGAAGGATTGGGTGTTAAATTTTATGGTAGTAAATATCAGTATTTAACAACTTGTTCAGGAATGTTAAGAAAAATTCATTGGATTGATTTTTCTGGTTTAGAAGACTTTTCTGGCATAGAATTAATTGTTGCAAGTGATGTAAAAAATAAATTACTTGGAGAACAAGGATGTACTTATTGTTTTGGGAAACAAAAAGGAATTTTACCACATAAGATGGATATTGTAGATCAGTGTATGAAACATTATGTTGATCTAGTTGAGAGTATTAGAGGAGTAAATCTTGCAGATATTGAATCAGCAGGATCAGCTGGTGGAATAGGAAGTGCATTAATTGGAATATTAAATGCAAAATGTATTTCTGGAATAGAATTGTATATTTCATACAGTAGAATGGAAGAACAAATAAAAGAATGTGATTTAGTTATTACAGGTGAGGGGCAAAGTGATTTTCAAACTAAATTTGGAAAACTGCCAGTTGGAATATTAAATGTTGCTAAAAAACATAATAAACCAACAATATGCATTTCAGGAGCATTAGGAAAAGATTATATGCAACTTTATGATTTAGGTTTCGTAGGAATCGTTTCTATTGCAGATCGTGCTATGAATTTTGATCAAGCATTATCATGTGCTTCTGAAAAATTAGAAGCTTGTGCATACAGCCAAATTAAAATGATTGATTATTTTAGAAAGAGTAAATAGGTTTTACTCTTTTTTTTGATAATTTGTGTATTTGATAAAAAAAATAAAAAAACTCTTAAGAAATCCTTTATAAATATTCTTTTTTTACGTTATAATGAATCCGATTTTGAATGAAAGGGGAAACATTGATGAAGAAAATTCAAAAAATATTTTTAGCATTCTTATTGATGCTTAGTGTTCAGGTTGGAATTACACCTGTTAAAGCAGCACAATAACACTTCGTTATTTTGAGAATGAATCAAAAGAATTTACTGGAACTGAATCTTCAGTTCACAAAGTAACAGAAGGTTTATCTCAAATTAAAGATGTCTTGAAATTTTCATTTGTAACAAGATATTCTACAACTTCAACAGGTTCAAATGAATTCCACAGTTTATTTTTTTCAGGTAAAGAAAATGTAGCAAATGATTATGTTAATTTATATGTGAAACCCGTAGAAGGTGGAGGGTCTAAATTAGGAGTAGAATTAAGAAAAGGTAGCGATAATAAGAGCTACTCTATAAATACTAAAAAATTAAATGATGAAAAAATGCATTCAATTGCTTTTACAATTGAAGAAGGTGTAGGATAGGTATTCTATATTGACGGTCAAGCAGTTAAAACAGTATCTGAGCCTAATGTTCGCTTTATTACAGGATCAATCTCTGATCCAACATATTTCTCATTTGGTGGAGGATTTAGAGGAGCTAGACAAAATAGCTATTATGCAAAAGGTACAAGAAAAATACTCGTTTATATATTGAAACTTTAACACCACAAGAAATTGAAGAAGAACACTTTAATGATTCAATTGGTGGAAGTCCTGTATTTACGAAGAAAAATATTGAAGTGAATTCAGCTCAACCTGAGGAAGCGATTCAATTTCCGAATGACACAACTTCTTATTCAGTAAATGCTTCATTCAGATTTAATAATACAAATCGTTCTGATTTACTAACATTAAGCGGAGAAAATAATAAAATTAAGGCGTTTGTGAACCCAACAGAAAATAAAGTTGGATTAAATATTAATGGAGCAGACTATGAAATTGCGACTCGTAATGGAGTGCTTTCAACTACAAAATGGCGTTCAATTGCATATGTTTTAGATAGAGAAGATAATAAAGTTAAAGTTTATTTAGAGAAAGAATTAATTGGTGAAGTAGCAGCAAGTGTGGAAGTTACAGGGCTAAATAAAGTTCGTATTGGTTCTTCTGATACGCAATTTGATGGTTCAATCGAAAGACTACATGTTTATGGTCAAGCTTTAGATGAAGTTGCAGTAAATGCATTACATGCAGTTACTGAGTATAATTTTGAAAAAATTGTTGATTCAAGCCAATCACACATTAGTGAAACAACTCGTTTATTCCATGATGGATACACAAATGTTCGTAAATACCGTATTCCCAATTTATTATACAAATGCGCATGGAAAACAAAATTCAGCTGTGATTTATTCGGATGATAATGGGAAAAATTGGACTCGTGGGGAATCTCCAAATGATGGTAGAAATGGGAATCTTCATTCTTAAACTTTAAATCACTCAAGATATGAAATTACAGAATCACAAGTAACTCAATTAAATAATGGACATTTAAAATTATTTATGAGAAATAATTTTGGGACTAAAAAAGTATTGGTTGTTACAAGTACAGACTTTGGTCAAACATGGAATGATACATTAGAAACTTATGATATTGCTGAACCTTATTGTCAATTATCTGTAATTCACTATGGAGATGTAGATGGGCAAGAAACAATTATTTTCTCTAATCCAAATGATACAGGTTCTAGAAGAAATGGAACATTAAGAATTGGAAAAGTAGAAGGGGATAGAATTACATTTACACATTCTCAAGTAATTACTCCAAATGAAT
>JBHALC010000115.1:0-8753 GCA_041827565.1 Erysipelotrichaceae bacterium | reverse complement strand
TTTAAAGATGTTATCGATACTGTAAATTTTGATGAAGAAAAAGTAGTAAATTTATTTAAAGATTATGTACAACTACTAAATGAAATGAATGATGTATTATTAGATGTAAATCAAATTAGTTTTGATTTACAAGATATTTATTTTGATGAAGAAAATAAAAAAATTAAGTTTATTTATTATCCATTTTGTTTTGAAAGTACTTCTTCATTTAAAACAGTAATTGATTTACTATTGGATAAATTAAATGCGAATAATTTTGATTCAACTTTATTAGTATTATTATATGAATTTGTGCGTACGGCTAGTGAAGAAAGTGTTAATAAAATTGTGAAGTATCAAAAAACAAGTATAGTGAAAGAAAAAGTAGCACCACTTCCAGTTAAGTCTGTAAGTGAAGTGAAGCCAATTATTCGTGAAACAAAACCAGTTGAAGTAATTAATCCTAATAAAAAATCAAAAGAGAAAAAAGATGGTTTCTTAAGTAAATTATTTAGTAGTAAACCAAAAGTGGAAAAACCAAAAAAAGTAAGCAATAAACCAACTTTAAATAAACCTAATGCTAAAAATGTAAAACAAACATTACCAGCTAATAATGGGGAAACCGTATTATTAAGCAGTGAAACGGTATTGTTGAGTGGGAGTACGAATCAATGTAGTTTAACTCGAACTGCCACAAATGAAGTGATTAAAATTAGTAGTGATCAATTTGCAATTGGATCAGGGTCTCAAGCAGATTATCAAGTAAATGCAGCGGGTGTTTCTCGTTTGCATGTAAAAATTATTCATGTAAATGGTGCATACTATGTTCATGATATGAACTCCACAAATGGAACATTTGTGAATGATCAAAGATTAATTAAAGGGGGGAATCAAGTGATTCAATCGAATGATATCATTCGATTAGGTAATGAATCATTTGTGTTTAATACATAATGAATTATGTAATTGCATATAGTAGTGATAAAGGAAATATTAAATCTGTAAATCAAGATGCACTTTATTTTGTGGAAGGAGCATATAAAGCGAATAATTTTGCTGTATTAGCCCTTTGTGATGGTATGGGTGGAGTACAATTAGGAGAAAGAATTTCTGCTACAATTATTTATACGATTAAAGAGAAAATTGCAGAAATGATTATTCGTTTTATTGAGGAAAAAAATCAAGATTTATTTTATTTTGAAATTCAAAAAATGGTAACAGAATTAAATGATTTAGCTATTAATTATGGTAATCAAAATAATATTAAATTAGGATCAACTTTAAGTTTATTAGTTTGTATTAATCAAAATACTTATATGTTTAATATTGGAGATAGCCGTATTTATAAAATTGATGATGTTATTTCACAAATTAGTAAAGATGATACTTTAATTCAACAAGAATTAGATCGAAATTTAATCACAAAACAACAGGCAAAAACAGATACAAGAAAAAATATTTTAATTTCTTGTATTGGAATTGAAAATGATGCAGTATTAAAAGTAAATACGGATGTAATAAATAAAAATACTATGTATTTACTATGTAGTGATGGATATCGTAATGTATTTGAAATTAGTGAAATTTATCATGATTTAAGAAAAGCGAAAAATAAACAAGAATTAACTGATATTTTAAATCGAAGTGTATTAGAAATTAAAAAACGCAAAGAAGAAGATAATATTAGTGTAATGGTGGTAAAAGCTTATGAGTAATTTAGTCTTAGAAGATCGTTATGAATTACTTCGTGTAATTGGACAAGGTGGAATGAGTGTTGTTCATTTGGCTTATGATTTGCGTTTAGATAAGCAATGGGCAGTTAAAGAAATCCGTAGTGATAAAATTGAAAATCAAGTTTATATTGATTCTTTAATTAAAGAAGCCAATTTAATCCGTAATCTAGATAGTAAGTATTTACCTAGAATTGTGGATATTGTGAAGAAAAAAGATATTGTGTATATTATTATGGATTATATTGATGGTAAAACAGCAGCTTCTTTAGTTGAAGAAGGACCACAAGCACAAGAAGATGTAATTGAATGGGGAATTCAATTAGCAGAGGTATTAAGTTATTTACATAGTCAAAATCCACCGATTATTTACCGAGATATGAAACCTCAAAATGTGATGATTACTTCAAATAATGAAGTAAGACTAATTGATTTTGGTACAGCAAGAGAATATAAAGTTGAAGGAAATAATGATACAACTTGTTTAGGAACACCAGGATATGCTGCTCCTGAACAATATGGTGGAATCGGACAAACGGATGAAAGAACGGATGTTTATAGTTTAGGTAAAACATTATTCCATTTAGTAACTGGAATTAATCCTACAACTATCGCAGATGTAGAAGGGATTCGTTATTACAATCCTAATTTATCAAGTGGACTAGAAAAAATTATCGAAAAAACATTACAGCCTAACCCTAAAAATCGTTATCAAAATTGCTTAGATTTAAAACATGATTTAGAAAATTATTTAGATTTAGACAATGAAACAATTAAACAAGAAAAAAAGAAATTATCAATATTTAGTGTATTCTTAATTTTAACTTTTGTGAGTTTAACTTTATTTTTTGTGGGGAAAGGGAATATTCGAAATAAACAATTAACACATTATTATCAAGTATTATCTAATGCAACACAAAAAAGAATTTCAAGTCAATTTGATGAGGCTTTAGGTTTATATGATCAAGCAATAGTAAGTATTGATGGATATCAAGAAGATGCCTACCAACAAATGATTGATTTATATCGCTTTTTAGATAAAAAAGAATTTAGTAATGGGGAAACCTTAAGTTCTGGATTAAATAAAATAGAAGGTTATATTAATCAAAAAGTAGATAATGTGGATAAAAATGAAAAAGTATTATTTAAAATTGGATTAACTTATTTTTCAGAGTTAAAAAATTATGAAAAAGCAGTATTTTATTTAGGTAAAATAAAGAATTTAAAAAATGCAAAATATTATTATGATATTGCGTATTCTTTAGTTGCAATTGATATTGATTTTTCTAAATTAGAAAACAATTTAAATGATGCTTACAAACATTTTGATTCTTTAGGAAATACAAAAGAAAAATTAGAAATGTTTGGGTTGTTGACAATGATTTATAGTTCTTATAAAAATCAAATTACAAATGCGAATGATAAGATTTTAGAAATTAACGAAAAATATGAAAAACTGCTATTTTTAATTGAAGATGAAGAAGAAAAAGAACAATATCAAAAATCAATTTATGAAAGAAATGCACAAGCATATTATTCTAAATATATTGAAAATCGCGACTTTTCTGATGCTACAAAAGCATTAGAATATTATGATAAGATTCAAATTAATTCTAAAAATGAGAATCATTATATTGAACCTGCTGCTTTATTATATGAACAAGGAAAAGTAAATCAAGCAGAATTAATTTTTGAAAAAGCGACGAAAACAGTAATTCATCCTGAAATGGTATATGTAAAATGGATTCGTTTAAAATTAGAAGAACAGTATCGTTTAAACAAACAAAATCGCAATTATACTTCAATTGTGGAATTATATCAAAAATTAATTCAGATAAAAAATGTGGGAAATCAATCAAGTATTGATAAACTTACAAAAGAATTAAAACATGCGGGAATTATTGAATAGAGGGAAAATATTATGGATCAAATTTTATTATATGGAGGATTAACAGGTGCAATTGTATTTGGTGTGCTTTCTATTTTTATATTTGTGAGAATGAATATTTTACACTCAATTAAAGTCATATTTAGATTAGGGCATAAACCATTACCTAAACTAAATAACCGTAAAAAACAATATCATACATTACAAATTAGGGAAGGTAAAACCACATTACATTTACAACCTGATCAAGAGACGCAACCTTTAGTTCAAGAAGATACAGTATTATTAGAAAGTAGTAATTTTGTAATTTTTGATGAAGGATATTTATGTGAAGGAGAAAGAATAGTACCATGAAAAAGAAAATAAATATATTTCTTCTTGTGTTTGCGTTAATATTTACTTTTGTGCCAAAAGTGAATATTTTAGCGAATCAAGAAATTGAGTTTGCATGGGTAGGGGATCAAAGTGTGATTTATTCACCGAATGCTTCAGTTCGAAGTGTCGTTACAAATAATGGAGATCAAGTGGTTCAATCGATAGGAGACTACTATTATTTACATGGTCATCACAATATTAGTGATATTGAATTTAATGATTTAACACGAAAACCAGCAAGAAAAGTAGAAAATGTAGAACAACCGACATATGATACAACTAATCATTATGTACATCAATTAAAAATGAATTCGAATACATTTGTTGAGTTAGTGAATCCAGTAAGAATTATTAAAAATGGTACAGTAGAGTATAGTCTAAGATATAAACATACAGGACAATATGTAGATAAATCAGTTGAATACACAGGATTATCAAGTGATTTATTACAAAATGATTACCAAGTTAAAATTGGAGAAGTTGAACCACACACTTTAGCATTAAATGGAAATACAAGCGATGAAAAACAATTTTCTGTGACTGTTAGTACTGGTTTAACTTTAGAGTCAGCTCAATTTGAAGTAGATGGACAAACTATTCAACAGAAACAAAATATTCCAGTAGCTTTAAGTGGTAAAGATGGAATAATTAAAATTGTTGCATATAAAGAAGCAAATGGACAAAGATTTAATGCACAAGTTCCATTTACTTATAATCGAAAATTACCAGAAGCTCAAGTGCAAATTAATAATGATTTATTAACTACCACTATTACAAAAAATGAAAACTTATTAACGGGTAAAACTTTAAAATATGAAACAGAAATTGATGGAGCAGTGATTGAAATTGCTAGTGTTGCAGTAAATCAATTAGGACAATCGATTAATTTAAAAGATAAATTTAATACTTTTTTTGAAACGAGATCTAAATCAGATGTAGCTAAAGTTTATCCAATTCGCTTAGTTACGGAATTAGATGGAGTTAAAACAGAAGTCGGTAACCAAAATTATACATATACTTCAAAATTAAATATTGCTAGTGAAGTAAAAACAACTACAAATAAACCATTAATAGATAGTGATAATAAAGCAATCATTATTTTAAAAGGTATTCCAAAATATAATCGTATTGATTTAAAATTAGATGGGAAATTAATCGATTTAACAGATGTAAGTATTATTAAAGAATATAGTGCAAGTGAAGCTAATTTCTCACCAATTAAAGATGAAAACGCCTTTACGCAAAATATGCGTATTACGATTCCTTTAAGCTATATTAAAAATAATATTTATTCAGATAAAGCTTTAAAACCATTAACTGTAAATGCGGATATTGTGGATAAAGGAAATGTTGTTTATAATTTAAATTTAAGTCCAATCTCTGTAGATTTTAGAGAAGTAACAACAGAAGAAGTATTAAAAAATGGAGTTGATGCACATAGTAGCAACTATAGTTTACATTTATTAAGAAATGATACAGATACTTTAAATTTCGAGATTAAAGCAAGTGAAGAAATTGAAAAAGTAGAATATATCATGATTAACGGAATACAATTAGATTCTTCTAAATTTAACCAAAATACAGTAGATAAAACTTCAGAAGTTTCAGTTACATTAAATAATATGAATGTTGCAGATGAAAATTCGATTTCTTTTGGATATAAAGTAATTTTAAAAAGTGGTAAAGTTAAGGAAGTTGCAGAAAAAGCAGTATTTAACAATGCTTCAAATTTAGTTTTATTTGTGGATAGAGTATTAGATTATAAAAATCCAATTATTAAACAAACTCGTGAAAATCATGAATATCAAGTGACATTAAACAAACAATCTGAAACAATTTATTCTAAATCAAATCAAAAAATTAAAATTGAATCTTCTTTAAGTAAAGGATATATGGGGATTCCTGCTTTAATTAAAGAAGGATTACCATTAGATGGAACATTATATTTAGACCCTGTTTCAAGTAGTGCGAATATGAATCAATACTTAGTAGATAAGTTCCACACAAATTGGGGATATGATTATTTATTAGATGTGAATGCAAGTGGAAATTATGCAGTAGAATATCGCTTTATTAAATTAAGTGAATCTTTCCCATTTAAAGTTCAAATTGATGATATTGCACCAATCGTTACATTAGATGAAAGTAATTTAATTAATAAACAAGGAAATCGTTACTATGTAGATCGTTTAAATTCAAATCAAGTTGTTAATTTAAAAATAGATGAAAATTTTGAATTAGATGTTCAATTATCTTCAATTACAGTGAATGGAAATCCAATTACTGGTTTTGCTAAAGGAACAGCGATTGATTTAAATATTGGCGAAGATAAAGAATATTTAGTTGAAGTGATTGCTTATGATAAAGCTGGAAATAAAACCGAAAAACAATATATTATTGTTAAAGATACTAAAGCACCGAATGGGAAATTAGTATATCAAAAAGAAAAAGCACAATTTGAAGATAAAGCTTACTTTAGTACAAAAGAAGTAGAGTTTAAATTTGAAGAGAATGAACCATTTAATACAGAAATTTTAAAAGAAGTACAATATAGCGTAACTAATGATAGAAATGAAGTAATTAAAAATGGTACTTTAGCTTATCCAGGTGAATTAACAGTAAAATTAGAAAATGTTGCAGATGGATTATATACTGTTTCTGCTAAGTTTATTGATTTAGCGAATAATAGTCAATCGATTTCAAGTCAATTTATTGTAGATACAACTTTACCAGAATTAATTAAAGTAGAAGATGTAAAAATAAATGGAACAGGAAGAACAGCTTATGCTAAAGCACAAGATACTTTACAGTTTAACTTCACTACAAATGAAAGAGCAAAAGTGATTTTTGAAATTGAAGGTAATTCTTATGAGAAAATCAGCGAAAATAATGTAGTAACATTTGAACACATTTTAATTCAGGATGAAGTAAATTCAGTTATTGAGTATAAAGTAACATTAGTTGATACTGCTACAAATATTAAAACATTTAATCATAAAACCGTAACAATTAAAGATGTAAAAAAACCTGAAGTTAGTTTAGAAGTTAAAAAACAAGGTCAAGAAAATAATGTATTTGTTCGTGAAGGAGATACATTAAATGTGAAATTACATCAAAATGAAAATGTTGAAAGTGATAAAGATAGTGATCGAGTAATAGTAGAAATTTTAAATCATGGTTCAATAATTACAACTTTACATTTAGATAAAGCAAATCAATACCAAGCTCAATATGTAGTAGAAAATCTAACTGATGAGAAAATAGAGTTTAGAACAACTTTAATGGATTATGCTGGAAATGTAACGACTACAGAAAACAGTCAAATTACTTTTGATAAAACTAATCCGACAGGAAGTATTGTTATTGCAAATGAGCGTTCAAATCAAATTTATAATCATGATGTTACACTAACTTTAACAGTAAATGAATTAAATACAGCTACTAAAGTAGCTACATATGAAATTTATCATGAAAATCAAATGATTCGTAATGGACACTTCCCAAATACAAATATTAATGATATCGTAGTAGAAAGTGTAAGTGCTGAAGGAAAATATCGTGTTATTGTTAAAGCAATCGATGCTGCTCAGAATACATTTGAAATTTCTAAAGAATTTGAAATTGATAAAACTAAACCAAATATTAGAGGATTCTATAATGGTAGTGATATTGTTAATGGGAAATATTATAATGTAGTAGCAACACCAGAATTTAGATTAGATGAAAATAAAGATCGTATTATTTCAGTTACATTAAATGGAAATAATGTTACAAATCAAGTAGGAGCTTCAACAGCAGAAACAAACTATAAATATGTTGTAGTTGCAATGGATGATGCACAAAACCAAAGTGAATATACGATTGAATATAATGTTGATATTACTTCTCCAAGATTAATTATTAATTACTTATTAACAGGAACATTCTATAAAGAAAAACCTACTCCAACGGTAGATTATAGTGATGTAAACTTATTAAATGAAACATTTGTTGCTACTTTAGATGGAAATCCATATGTATTTGGAACACCAATTAGTAATGGAAACCATACATTAATTGCTCAAGTAAGAGATAAAGCAGACAATACAACAACAGTGGAATTAAACTTTGGGGTAAGTGAAAATGGATTATCAATTGTGATTCCAAATGCAATTAATCAAAAATTCTTAACAGGAAAAGTAAATATTAATTTATTTGACTTTATTCAAAGTAGTATAGATTATGATATTATTAATGCTACGATTAATGGAGAAAGTTTTAATAATGAGTTTGAAATTACGAAAGATGGTAAATATGTAATTTATTTTGAAGTAAAAGATAAAGCCGGAAATATTCAGAAGAAAACGATTGAATTTGTGTTAGATAACACAAAACCAAATATTATTTTTGATAATGTTAAGGAAAAAGAAAAATTTGAAGATGAAAGAAAAGTAAAAGTTTATTTAGAAAATAATCAAGATGAAATTACTAAAGTATTACTAAATGGAGAAGAAGTAAATAATCTTGAGCGAGTATCTAAATCAGAAGTTTTAGTTGAAATAAAAGAAAGCAAAGAATACAAATTAGAAGTATTTACAAGAGATAGTGCAGGAAATGAAAGTAGTGCAGTAATTGAATTTGTGAAAGTAAATGGATTCTGCTGGATTTGCTTAATTATTGCAGTTATTGTTATTTCAGGGATTGGATATATCATTTTCAAAAAGAAAAAAGAAGTAGAATAAATAAAAAAAGATTAATTTTTGCAATAGGCATTAATTAATCTTTTTTGAATTTTATATTAA
>JBHALC010000114.1:0-12148 GCA_041827565.1 Erysipelotrichaceae bacterium | reverse complement strand
GTTTATTAGGAGGATGAGATTATGGCAATGTATTATTCACCAAGTGAATTAGTTGAATACGTAGAGAATTCAGCTGTAAAAAAAGCAACTAGACCATTTCTAAAATTATTTATATTAGCGATATTTGCAGGTGCATTAATTGGATTTGGAGCAATTGGAAGTTATGTAGCTTCAGGTGATTTACTACTTAAAGATGTTGGATTAGGAAAATTTATGGGAGCTGCTGTTTTCCCAGTAGGATTAATTATTGTGGTTCTGGGTGGATTTGAATTATTTACTAGTGACTGTTTAATGACAATGGGAGTAGCCTCAAAAAAGATTAATTTATTTCAATTAATCAAAACTTTAATAATTGTGTATATTGGAAATTTAGTTGGAGCATTAATTGTAAGTTATGTTACAGCTAAAGTAAATACATTATATCCTAATGCTGCGCATGCTTTAATTCATAGCGCAGAATCAAAAGTGCATATGGATTGGTTATCTATTTTATTAAAAGGGATTTTTGCGAATATTTTAGTTGCTGGAGGAGCAATGGTGGCTTATGCTTCTAAAGATTGGATTGGTAAAATAGGAGCAGCATGGTTTGCGATTATGCTATTTATTGTATTAGGATATGAACACAGTATTGCAAATATGACTTATATTCCTACTGCAATGATGTTAAATGCAGATATTAATATTATGCAATTTACTTATAATTTGATTTTTTCTACTTTAGGAAATTTTATTGGGGGAGGAGTTATAGTAGGATTAGGATACTACTATACACAAAAATAGTATGATAGAACAATTAAGACCATTAATAGAAGAAATTGGAGAAGAATATTTTTCATTTGAAGAAAAGATGAAGATGCATACAACTTTTAAAATAGGGGGACCAGTAAGTTGTATGATTTTTCCAAAAAGAAAAGAAGATATTATTAAAATTATTAAATATCTTGTTGATAATAATATTCGTTATCTTACAATTGGAAATGGAAGTAATTTATTAGTAGATGATGAAGGATTTGATGGAGTAATTGTAAAACTATCGAATAATTTTTCACATTGCAAAATAGATCATAATAAGGTATATGTTGAATCGGGAATTAGTATGTATGATTTAGCATATTTATTAGCTACACACCAATTAAAAGGATTTGAACCATTATCAGGAATTCCAGGAACAATAGGTGGGGCATTATCAATGAATGCAGGTGCTTATGAAGAAGAGATTAAGTCATTTGTGGAAAGTGTTGAAGCAATTGATCAACATGGGAATGTATATCATTTTACGAATGAAGAAATGAATTTTGGATATCGAACGAGTATTGTAACTCAAAAGAATTTAGTTATTTTATCTGCTGTTTTAAAATTTGAATTAGGAAATGAAAAAGAGATATTAGCTAAGATTGAAGATTATACAATTAGAAGAAGAACAAGACAACCATTAGAATATGGAAGTGCAGGAAGTATGTTTAAGCGCCCAGTTGGCTATTTTGCTGGGAAATTAATAGATGATTGTGGACTTAGAGGATATCGAGTAAATGATGCTCAAGTTAGTGCAAAACATGCAGGTTTTGTAGTAAATATTGGTGAAGCTACATTTAAAGATGTAATGCAATTAGTTCAAGATGTGAAATTAAAAGTGAAAGAAACTTTTGATGTAGAGTTAGAGCAAGAAGTAAAAGTAATTTATCGCAATGGAAAACCTAAGTAATTAGGTTTTTTCTTTTATATAAAATATTTAGATTTTATATAAATCTGTTAGTTATACTTTATTTATAAATAGAGTATCATATAAGGGTTTAGTGCGGGTAATAGGAACGAGGTTAAGTCGTAAAGAAGCAGAAGAAAGATTGAACAAAGGAATTGAAAAAAATATCAAGGAATCGTATAATGGTAATGGAATACAGATACCTACTTTCATGCAAAATAATGCTCATAAAGAGGTTAAAGGGTTAGATGAATTAAAAAAAATGGTAACTGACTTTGATATAAAAAAAGCAACGCATTCAGAAGTGATAGAATTAGGCGAAAAAGTGAATGCAGTATTAGATATTTCTACAAAAGTAGGCAACCCTGACGAAATCAAAAAAGCCCTATCTCTAGTTCGAGATATTGGGTTTGATTTAAGTGATAGTACTTTTTCGGAATATTCAAATATAAAAGTCGTAGATGAAATAAAAGAGGTATTTCAACATCTCCCAAAAACTTGGGCTGAAAATTTTATAAATACAGGAAAACAAATCTACGCTAGTAAAGACAAATCTTCTTTTTTTTATGAGGAAGCCGTAAGGATAACTGGGGAATTAAACGAAGAATTATTAAAAAATTCTATGAGATACATCACTATTTCTAACCCAAATGGTATTGGAGCTGCTTATCACGAAATTGGGCATCTGATAGAAAATGTAGATAGTGATATTTTAGATAAAATACAAAGTTTTCGTGAGTATAGAACAAAAAATGAAGAATTAGAACTCTTAAATAAAATACTACCTAATATAAAATTAGAAGATAAAGTATTTGTTAAAAAAGATAATTTTATCACGCCTTATATTGGAAGATATTATGAAGACGGTTCGACCGAAGTTCTTTCTACTGGTATAGAAGGATTATTTAGTGGCAGAAAATTTGAATATAAATGGCAAGAAAATTTTGACAAAAAAGGATATATACGAAAAGATATTAAAAGTGATGAAGAATATTTACATTTTATAATTGGAATTTTAGTTGGAGGGTAATATATGAATGAAGATAATATAACAGAAGAAACTTTAAAGAAGTTTAACAAAGTAGCTCAAGAATACAAGACTTTATTTGGGGAAACAAGTATAGCGAATAGCAAACTTTTAAGAAATATTATGTTCATTACTGAGGATAAAGATTTAATGGCTATAGTAGATGCGTTGAAAAATGCAATAAACTCAGGAAAAAAAATCCCTTAAGCAATCTAATTAATTAGGTTGCTCTTTTTATAATAAATACTAGCTTTATAATCTGTGAATATTAGTATGACAGTTGAATTAATTTGGTAGTTTTACTATAATATTAATGAGAAAGAGGTAAAATATGAAGTTATTAAAAAAGATATTAATAGGTATTGTTATTGTTGTATTTATTTTGGCGATTGGTTTGTACTTATTTTTAAGAAATTCCCTCGCAACAATTGAGGGGAAATTAAATGTAACTGGACTAATATCAGAGGTACAAGTGATTCGTGATGATAAAGGTATTCCTAAAATCATTGCTCAAAACGAATCCGATTTATATCGAGCACAAGGATTTATTCATGCACAAGATCGTTTATTTCAAATGGATTTAGCAAGAAGACAAGCTTCAGGAAGACTTTCAGAAGTAGTAGGAAAAGCTGCAATTGAAAATGATAAGAAATTTTTAATCTTTTCTTTACGAAGAGCAGCTGAAAAATCATATGAAATTTATAGTGAAGAGGCAAAGAAAGTTCTACAAAATTATGCAGATGGAGTAAATGCATATATTGAATATGCTAAATCTAAAAATAAATTACCTTATGAATTTACATTATTAGGTTATCAACCAGAACAGTGGACTCCTATCGATTCACTAACAATCGGAAAATATATGGCATACGATTTAGGTGGACATTGGAGTTATCAAGCATTTAATAGTTGGACTTTAAATCATTTAGGAGTCGAAAAATTTAAAGAGTTAAATTCAATTGCAGTACAAGAAGATAAAGATATTGAAGAAATAATTAAAGTGAATCAAAATCAATCTGCATTAATCGATGAAAAAACAGCATTATATGAAACACCTCATATAGATAACGGAAGTAATAATTGGGTAGTATCAGGAAATAAAACAGAATCTGGTAAACCATTATTAGCAGATGATCCTCATTTATCTTTATCAACACCATCCATTTGGTATCAAATGAGTCTTCAAGCACCAAGTGTGCATGTTTCAGGTGTTATTTTTGCAGGTATTCCTGGAATTATTTTAGGAAATAATGAAGATATTGCCTGGGGAGTAACGAATTATGGTCCAGATGTACAAGATTTATATATTGAAAAACAAAATCCACAAAATAAAAATCAATTTGAATATGATGGAGAATACTATGATGCTGAAGTTGTAAAATATGATTTAAAGGTAAAAGGACAAGAAAGTATTCCTTACGAAATTATATATACTAAAAATGGTCCAGTTATTAGTGATATCTTAAAAGTTGAAAACAAAGCTTTAACAGGTAATACTTTATTTTCAATGCGTTGGACTGCTAACGAACCAACTAAGGAATTAGAAGCAATACTAACATTAAATAAAGCAAAAGATTGGGATAGTTTTGAAAAAGGATTAGAAGAATTTAAGGCACCAGCACAAAACTTTGTGTTTGCGGATAATAAAGGAAATATTGCCTTTAAATCAAATGGAAGTATACCAATTCGTAAAAAAGGGAATGGTGTATTACCTGTTCCAGGTTATTTAAGTGAATATAGTTGGTCAGGATATATACCATTTAATGAGTTGCCTGAAATTAATAATCCTGAATCAGGATTTATTGCAACTGCTAATACGAATACGACACCAGAATATGATAGATTTGTTTCGAATGTATGGTCACAACCATATCGTAAAGCAAGAATTGATGAGGTGCTAAATTCTAAAAACAAATTAACTTATCAAGATATGCAATCCCTACAAATGGATATTAAAAATTTATATGCTGAAGAATTTTTAGATAAGATGATTGAAAATACAGATAAAAACGAAATAAAAAAAGAGGTATTTGATATCCTAAGTAATTGGAATAGAAATGATGATAAAGATTTAGCAGCACCATTAATTTTCCATAATTGGATGATTAAATTACGAGAGGTAACATTTAGAGATGAAATGGATAAAAATGTGTATAAATTTATGCCTCATAAAGAGCATTATAGTGATGAATTACTAAGAAAAGTATTGTTAAGAGGTGAAGATTCATTAATTTATAGAAATGGTATAAAACATACACTAACAACGAGTTTATCCGAAACAATTGATGATTTAACTAAAAAACATGGATCAGATATTTCAAAATGGAAATGGGGTAATGGTCATAAATTATCATTTAAACACAGTTTAACTACTGCAGTTCCAATTTTAGGAGTCTTTTTAAATCCAAAAGAAATTCCAATAAGTGGTTCTAGAATTACTGTACAAGCAGCAAGTCAAAATGAACAAGGATTAGTTAATCATGGAGCTAGTTGGCGATATGTATATGATTTTAAAGATGATAGTGGATATCATATTGTAGGACCTGGTCAAAGTGGGCATTTTATGTCTAGTTTTTATAAAAATCAAGTTGAAAATTGGGCTAATGGAACATATACTAAGCAATCATTAAAATTAGAAGCATCAGGAAAAAAATTAATATTACAACCATAAAAAAAGCAATCTGAAGATTGCTTTTTAGCTATTTTATTCCTCTAGCGTATGCCTCATTATATGGTTTAAAGTTTTTATCGTGTAAATGTTTTGCTGCATCATTTAACCAATTAATATTTCTTAATAATGAACGACCTTGTAAGATCAAATCAGCATGATTATTTTGTAGTAAATATTCACATAAACCAAAATTATCTAATAATCCAACAGTAGCAATATCAATTGAAGCTTTTTCTTTAATTTTAGCAGCAAATCCTGATTGGAATCCATCAAATACTGGGATTGTAGGTTTTACATTAATAACTCCACCAGTAGAAATATCCACACAATTTACTCCTAATTCTTCTAACCATTTTACAACTTGAATCCAATCTTCAAGAGAGTTTTGTGTTTCACAGTATGCATGAACAGATAAACGAACCCATAATGGCTTTTTATACACTTCTCTAATTTTTAAAATCGTTTCTTTTAAAAATCTAAAACGATTTTCTAAATTTCCACCATATTCATCTTCTCTTTGATTTGATGCTGATTCTAAGAATTGAGAAATTAAGTATCCATGAGCTCCATGAATTTCTATCATATCAAATCCAGCTTCATCTGCTCTTTTTACACTCTCCACAAATTTATCTTGTAGTCCTAAAATATCTTCCTTACTTAATTGTACTGGTGTTCCATATTCATCAGAAAATTCAATTGCACTAGGGGCTTTTAAAATAATTGCATTTGCAGCTTTTCTTCCAGCATGTGAAATTTGAATCCCTATTTTACTTCCTAAATAGTGGACATTATCTACTAATTTTTTAAACTCTTCTTTTTGTGAATCGTTCCATAATCCCAAATCATTTTTAGTAATTCGACCATCCTCTTCAATTGCAGTAGCTTCTACAATCATTAAAGCTACCTTACTTATGGCTTTTGAAGTGTAGTGAGCAATATGGAATGGGGTTAAAATTCCATCTTCTTTCTTCACTTCATACATACACATTGGTGACATTACTACTCGGTTATTTAATTCTAATCCTCCCACAAATGCAGAGCTTAATAGTTTTGACATAGTTATTTCCTCCTATATATAGTATAGCACAAAAATGTATAAATTATTTTGTATAAATAAAATGCACCGAAATATATTTTATTTCAGTGCGTATTTTTATTTTAAACTCCAAATATTAAGTTTATCAATTTTAGCTTTTTTTTCTGCTAATTTTAATTTTGAAGTATATTTGTATTTATCATATAAATAGGCTACTTTAGCCAGTCCTTTATATACTAAATCTTCATTTAATAATTTTTCATCCACAAAAACCCAAGCTAAAACACGATTATATTTATCGGTTTTGCTTTGTTCGTATTCAAGATGAATAGACTTAGCTGTCTTTAAAATATTACATGTATAATCTCTTGCTTCATTCCCATATGGATCAGCTGGAGTGTTTTCATGTGCAATTTCTGGAGCATCAATTCCTAAAAATCGTACTTTTTCATCTTTACCATCAATTTTTAAACGAGCTGTATCTCCATCAATACATTCAATTAAACTTACATTAGACTTATTTCTTGGGAAATAATGATTTACGATAAATCCAACAATAAGGATAATGATAATAATGATATAATAAACGATTTTATTACGAAACTTGCGATCCATTTTCCATCTCTTTTTCTACAGTTGTTACTGATAATTTTCCATCTTTTTCACTTGATAAAATCATACCTTCAGAGATTTCACCACGAATTTTTCTAGGAGCAAGATTACATACTACTAGTACTTGTTTTCCAACTAATTCTTCAGGTTTATAGTAGTTTGCAATTCCACTTACGATTTGAACTTGTTTCACTCCTAAATCAATTTTGAATAGTAATAGTGAATCTGCTTTTTCATGTTTTTTGCATTCTAATACTTTACCAACACGAATATCTAATTTTGCAAAATCATCATAACTAATCTCATCTTTAAATGGATTATCTTCTTTTTCAAATTCTTCTTTAATTAATGCTAATGTTTTTTCTACATCATATCTTTCAAATAAAATTGTTGGTTTATCTGTTACACTAAATTGATTTTGAGGAGTAGTTAAAGTCTCAAAACCAAATTGTGTTGTTCCAATTTGATTTAAAATCGATTTAGATGTATCAATCATAAATGGTTCAATTAAAATTCCTACTACTCTTAAACTTTCTAATAATTGCCATAATACAGTTTCTAGTAAATCTTTTTTCGATTCATCTTTACCTAAAGCCCAAGGGGTAGTTTCATCAATATATTTATTACATCTTCTTAAGAAATTAAAGATTTCATCTAATGCATCACTAATTTTGTATTCATCCATTTTAGCAGTAACATTTTTTTCTAATGCATTTCTTAATTCAACTAAATTTGCATCAAATTCAGAATTTACATTTTTATTACTTACAGTTCCATTAAAGTATTTATTTGTCATAGAAATACTACGGTTTAATAAGTTCCCTAAGATATTTGCAAGGTTAGAATTAATTCTTTCAATTACAGCTTCCCAAGTAATATTTCCGTCGTTTCCATAAGACATTTCTTGTAATACATAATAACGAATGGCATCAATAGGGAAGTATTTTGCTAAATCTTCAGCATAAATGGTATTTCCTTTTGATTTACTCATTTTTTGCCCATCCATTAATAGCCATGGGTGTCCATAAACTGTTTTTGGTAATGGAATATCTAATGCCATTAACATAATTGGCCAATAAATCGTATGGAATCGAATAATATCTTTTCCAATTACATGTAAATCAGCAGGCCAGTATTTTTTATATAATTCTCCATGGTTTCCATCAATGTCAAATCCTAATCCAGTAATATAGTTACTTAAAGCGTCAATCCAAACATATACAACATGTTTAGGGTCAAATGATAAAGGAATTCCCCAAGTAAAACTAGTACGAGATACAGATAAATCTTGTAATCCTGGTTTAATAAAATTATTAATCATTTCATTTTTACGAGATTCAGGCTGAATAAATTCAGGGTGTTCATTATAAAATTCAATTAAACGATCAGCATATTTTGCTAAATTAAAGAAATAAGTTTCTTCTTTAGCTAACTCAACATTTCCACCACAATCTGGACATTTTCCATCTACTAATTGAGATTCAGTAAAGAAACTTTCACATGCTTTACAGTAATGTCCTTCATAGTGCCCTTTATAAATATCCCCATTATCTAAGAATTTTTTAAAGATTTTATCGACTTGTTTTTCATGGTGTTCATCAGTTGTACGCATAAATTTATCATAAGAAGTATTTAATAAATCACATACATCTTTAATTTTTGAAGCCATAATATCCACATATTGTTTTGGATCCATATTTGCTTCTTTTGCTTTATCTTCTATTTTTTTACCATGATCATCTGTTCCAGTTTGGAAGAAGACATCATATCCTTGTAATCTTTTGTAGCGAGCTAATGCATCTGCTAAAACAATCTCATAAGAGTTTCCGATATGAGGCTTACTTGATGTATAGGCAATCGCTGTAGTAATATAATATTTTTGCATAATTTTTAACCTCTCATTTAGTTATTATTTTACCATAATTATGCTTATTTTTCAATTAAAGAATTGATATGACAGGAGTTTTAGTTAGAATATGATATAATAAAGTATATTAATAGGAGATTTGGATATGAAATTAGAAATTAATAACTTACAAGAAACCATCGATTTTGCGAATAAATTAGCTGAATTAATTAATGGATCATTTTTATTAACACTTGAAGGAGATTTAGGGGCAGGTAAAACCACATTCACAAAAGCTCTAGGAAAAGCTTTAGGAATTAGTCAAACCATCAACTCACCTACATTCACCATTCTAAAACAATATCCTAAATTAAATCATATTGATGCTTATCGCTTAGAGAATTTAAATCAAGAATTAGGATTTGAAGAAATTTTCGAAGAGGATAAATTATGTGTAGTAGAGTGGGCACAGTTTATTGAAGATTTTTTACCAAAAGAAAGATTATCGATTTATATTCATTTTATCGAAGATGAAAAAAGAATATTTGAAATTAAAGCAGTAGGAAATAAATATGAAAAAGTATTGGAGGAATTAAAATGATTACATTATGTTTAGACACATCATATAATCATTTAGTCATTGCACTATATCAGAATGATAAATTAATGGATTGTTATGAAGAAGTCTGTGAGCGAAATCAATCAGAGCGAATTTTCCCAGAATTAATTGCATTATTTGAAAAAAATAATTTAAAAAATGAAGATATTAATCAAATTGTAATTTCAAAAGGTCCTGGAAGTTATACTGGAGTTCGTATCGCAATGACGATTGCTAAGATTATAGGTTCTTTAAGAAAAATTCCAGTTTACACAATTTCTACTTTACAATTATATAAAGTTAATAATGCATCAATCATGGATGCAAAAGGAGGTAAAGTCTTTATTGGTAGAAGTCAAGATGAAATATTACCATTAGAGGAAGTATTAAAAATAAAAAAACAATATCAATGGAGTGGGGATGTGCATTTATTAGATTTAAATCCAGTTCATTTTTCAATTTCTAAGCAGTTTATTAAGAAAAAAAGTGATTGGGAATTAGTAGAGGATATTGATGCATTAGTACCACAATATTTAAAGGAAGCAATATGATTATTCGAAGTATGGATGAACAAGATTTAGAAAAAGTATTAGAAATTGAACATCAAGTTTTTAAATCTTGTTGGACAAAAGATCATTATTTATATGAATTAAATGAGAATCCATTTTCTTATTTATATGTATTAGAAGAAAATAACGAAATTTTAGGATATGTAGGGTTTTGGATAATGTTTGAACAAGCACAAATCACAACAATTGCAATTAATCCAAAAGAGCAAGAACAAGGATTAGGATATCAGTTACTAGAGTTTGCAATGGAAAGAATCAAACAAGAACAGTGTGAAAGTATTACTTTAGAGGTAAGAAAGTCAAATATTAAAGCACAAAAATTATATAAAAAGTGTGGATTTGTAGAGTGTGGGATTCGAGAAAATTATTATGATGATGAGGATGCGATTTTAATGGGGGTAGGAATATGAGTTTAATTTTAGGAATTGAATCTAGTTGTGATGAAACAGCAGTAGCCATTATTAAAGATGGTAAAGAAGTACTTGCAAATATTGTAGCAACACAAATTGATACGCATAAAAAATTTGGAGGAGTTATTCCTGAAATTGCATCAAGAATTCATGTTGAAAATATTACTTATGTGATTAATGAAGCATTAGAAAAATCGAATATCACAATGGAAGAAGTGGATGGAATTGCAGTAACACAAGGACCGGGATTAATTGGAAGTTTACATGTAGGAGTAATTGCTGCGAAAACTTTGTCATGGATGTATAATAAACCCTTAGTACCAGTTCATCATATTGCAGGACATATTTATGCTAATGAATTAATTACCGATTTAAAATTTCCACTATTATCACTAGTCGTTTCAGGAGGACATACAGAGTTGGTATATATGAAAAACCATTATCATTTTGAAGTACTATCTACAACTCAGGATGATGCAATTGGAGAAGCATATGATAAAGTAGCTAAAGTAATGGGACTACCTTATCCAGGAGGTCCTCAAATTGATAAACTAGCTAAATTAGGAAAGAAAACTTATGATTTACCTAAAGTGAAAATTGAAAATCCTTTTGATTTTTCTTTTAGTGGAATTAAGTCAGGAGTATTACAATTAATTGCACGATTAAATCGTAATAATGAAGAATTAAATCAAGCAGATTTAGCTTGTTCTTTCCAAGAAACAGTATTAGATGAGTTAATTAAAAGAGTAGATTTAGCTTTAAAAACATATGACATTAAGCATATTGTATTAGCTGGTGGGGTAGCTGCAAATTCAAGATTAAGAGAAAAAATGGAACAATTTATGGCGGATAAATCACAAGAACTAACGATTCCTCCATTATATTGTTGTACAGATAATGCAGCAATGATTGCTATTGCTGGTCAGTTTGCTTATGATTTAGGGATTAGAGGGGATTATAATTTAAAAGCAAATCCTGCATTAGATATTACTATTTTTAATGAATAATAGAAATTAAGCAATCTAAACAGATTGCTTTTTAAAAATAAAGAAAGGAGAATATAATGAAAAATAAAGTTGTAGTAATTACAGGTGGAGCAAAATGAATTGTGGTAAAGCCACAAAAGAAGAGTTTGAAGAACAAGGAGCGATTGTAGAAGTAATTGATATTTTAGAAGGAAATCACTTTGTGGGAGATATTGGTAATAAAGATACACTAGAACGATTTGCAAGTTATGTAATACAAAAGCATGGTAAAATTGATTATTTAATTAATAATGCAATACCCATGATGAAAGGAATAGAAAATTGTTTGTATGAAGAATTTACCCAAGCATTAGCTGTGGAAGTTACTGCACCATTTTATTTATCAAAGCTATTTAGTCCTTATTTTAATGAAGGAGCATGTATTATTAATCTTTCGTCTTCTCGCGATCGTATGAGTCAGCCACAAACAGAAAGTTATACTGCAGCTAAAGGAGGAATTGCAGCATTAACGCATGCTCTTGCTGTTAGTTTAGCAGGAAAAGTTAGAGTAAATTCAATTTCACCAGGTTGGATTGAAACAGGTAATGTAGAATATGCTATTGAAGACAAAAATCAACATCTTGTAAAAAGAATTGGAAATAGTAAAGATATTGTAAATATGATTTTTTACTTGTGTAGTGATAAAGCTGGATTT
>JBHALC010000113.1:0-4211 GCA_041827565.1 Erysipelotrichaceae bacterium | reverse complement strand
ATTATAAACAGTGTAGCTTATAATTTCTCCTTCTTGTTGGTATCCGTATTCTTTAATTAATTCTATCAAATCTTCTATTTTTGATTTATAAAAATTTTGAAAAACACGTGAATACACAAACTCAAAAATTTGTAATTCATCTTCTTTAAAGACAAATTGAAATATAATATGTCTATCTGCTAGTTGAAATGTTTTCGTTGTTGTGATTACACCTAAATCTGTACCATTTGTGATTTCAGACAATACAGTAGTATTAAATCTGGATTTAATTTTTTCCATTAAATCTTTCACTTTAACTTCTTGTGTTGGTTTCATTTTAACCATAAAATTCATAATTATCACCTCTGTGTTTATTATAGCATATTTCTATAAAAAAAGACATATCTTTTTTTAGATATGTCTAAGGTTTTAAAATTTCAATTGGTGTGTCCATTGTTCCAATAAATAAAGGTTTAAAGACACCAATAATTAAACGAATATTATAAACTTCAAATTGTAATTCAAAATATGGCATTTCATTTCGATGTTTGTATGTTTTTTCTTGATTTAATGCAATAGCCATTTGAATTTTCGTTTCTACTACTTCTGGTAAAAAGATACTCATATCTTCATATCCTGTTTTATTTACCATATGATATAATCTAAATGCTAAATTAATAACTTTATTTCTTAAATTATTATTTAATTTTGAATTATCCATATTATCAATAAAATACTCTAGATATTGAGCTTGTGTCCATAATGGTCGATCTAATAAGCGTTTCAATTCTAAAATGGTATGTTCAATTTTAATTAGTTTTGAATAATTTTTATCTAAAGCAGCTTTGTTTAATTCTTCGACATATTGTGTTTTGTTTTTTTCTAATTCATTTAATGGTGTATTTTGAATTAAATCTAATACAGCTTGATATTTTTCATTAAATTTTTGTTCTTCAAGTGAAATTTTAATTTCTTGCTTTTCAATATATTTTGTCTTAAATTCATCTAACATTAAAATATAACCATTTGTAGAATTTGAAGGGATTTGTTCTATTTTTTCTTCAAATTCATTTAATGCACGGTGAATTCGGTGTTTTTCTTTACTTGTTAAAACTTTATGTTCATCTATTTCTTTTCTAAACTCTGCAACTTTAACTTTAACTTCTTCAAGTTTAAATTCTCCTTCAATATACTTACCTTGAATATCAGGTAATTTATTATCTAAATATAATTTAATTCCATCGATATTCTTCACATTTAATGCATAAATATGTGCCCCTCTATCCATAATAATTTTATTATTTTCGATTTTAAATTTATGAACAGGCATTACAAATTGATTGGCAATCGCTAATAATTCATTTTCAAAATCAATTTCAGCATCACCTGTAACCACAGGTACACTTAATCTACTTCTTGATAAGACAAATGGATGGATATGGGTTGGATCGTATTCATGTGTTGGCTCATTAAACACAAAATTTCTTTCTGATACACGAATGGCTTCTACTTTTACTCCATAAGTAAAAGCGATATATTCTTTTTGCTTTTGGATTTCAGCTTCTTCGTCTGATTTAGGTGTATCATTTAGTTGAATTTGGTCTAATGCATATTCATGATCATGATCAATATGGTGCCATACTGCAATTAATTTTCCATCTTTTTCCACTACTTTTAACTCTTCTACTTTGATTTTTAATAATTCACTTAATACAATTAATTTCTTTTTAACTTCTTCAGTTAATCTTGATGGTTCATCATTATTTTCTTTTGGTTCATCTCTATTCTCTATTTTAGGTGATACTTTAATATCATCTAAATTATATTCATGTTCATGATCAATATGATGCCAAATTACAACAAGCTTACCATTACGCTTCACCACTTTAAAATCACTTAAATTCGTTTTTAATGTTTCACTTAAATAAGTTAATTTATTTTTAGTTTCTTCATCAAGACTTAAAACTTCTTCATCCTTATTTTCCGATTTAGGAGGAACATGATTAGAAATCTTAGGTATGTAATGGTAATGATTTCCATGTTTCACCACATATCCATGTTCATCTTCTTTAATCACATCATTATGGTTAAATTCATAATGATCTTCATAATCTGAATGAGCTTTTTTAGTATCTGATTTGAAAATATAGTGATAATGATCCCCATGTCTTACCACATATCCTTGCTCATCTTCGCTTACTACATCATTTAAATTGAATTCATAATGATGTTCTTCATCATGATGCATAGTTTCAGTCGTATTTTTTTTCTTTTTAGGAATAAAATCAAGATGATTTCCATGTTGAACTAAGTATCCGTCCTCTTTCTCTTCAACAATTACTTTACCTTCTAATTTAGGATTCATACCAATATATTTTGCAACTTCATCAGAAACAATATTATTTTGAATTACATTTTTTTTTGGATAATAGTAATATTTTCCATTTACTAAAACAATATATCCTTCATCTAATGGATATTGAATATTTTTTTCATTAAATTGATATGAATTATCTTTTAACACAAATGATTCCGCTATTTTCATCTTATTTGTGACAATGCCACGATGACTATGTTTTTCTCCATCATAATATGCAACAAATCCATTTTCATTTACATCCATGACTACAATATGACTATTCTTTTTAAACTGATTTATATCTTTATAAACTTTTAATTCTGGTATTGATTTAACCTCTTCTTTTTGACACGCTGTTAAAACTAGTGTCATCACTAACAAACTTTTTAGAACTTTATTTTTCATACTGTTACCCCTTTATATAACAGATGAAATTATACAATAAAAATCTACAAATGTAAATTAATACGATTACAAATGTAGATTTTATAAGTTATTTATTAATAATCACTACTTTTCCATAAAAATCAGCTTGCTCAATGAAGTGATGTGCTTCTTGAATTTGATCTAGACTATATACTTTAGAAATTGCAATTTCTACTTGATATTTCTGAATAAACTGAATCATTTCATTAATTTTTCCACTGTTCACATTACCGGAGTAAAATGTTGTTAAATATGTATTATTTTTTAATTCCATAATAGGATCAAAATCCATTAATGTCCACTGTTTTCCTAATTGCCCACTACTACAAATTATTCCAAACTCATTTAAATGAGAAATTGAGTCTTTAATTGAAAATGGACCAATTAAATCTAATATTTTATCAAAACATTGATTCGTTTTTAAAGTGCCATCTATGTCTAATATTAAATCATCAAATCCTTCTTTTAGCAGCATTTCTTTTTTATTTAAATTTCGACTACTTCCTACAACGTATAAATCAGGATATTTCGCTTTCACCAGTTTTAAAAACGCAATTCCTAAAGCACTAGAAGCACCACGAACCAATACTTTATCTTGAGGTTGAATATTAAGATTTTTAAACGAACCGTATGCGGTATAATAGCTTTCTGGCAGTGCAGCTAATTTTTCAATTGGAAAATCAATTGAAATTGGATAAATATTTTCATCTTTTAATAAAGTATATTCAGCATAACTACCATCATATGCTCTTCCCATCTCATTCATAAATGAAATAATTTTACTACCTACTTCAAATTGGTTACTCTCAACTATTTCACCTACACATTCAATTCCTAAAATTCGAGGAAATGTAACACTAGGTGAATACCCTTGTCGAGTAAAGATTTCGGATCGATTAATTCCAAATCCTAAAACTTTGATTAAACTCCATCCCAATTTCATTTTAGGTGTTGCTACTTCTTTTATTTCTAAAACAGATACATCTCCTGGCTTACTTACAACTACAGCTTTCATTAAAACATGGTCCTACCGTTTTTACTATTATAAATTACCTCTTGAATACTATCCCAATGTTCAACAATTTTCCCTTCTTCAAATCGAAAAAAATCCATAGTTATATATTCTTTATTATCTGGGTATCCCCATATTTGATGTGTATGTAATGCAACTAAATTTTCTTCTTCGATTGCCCTTAAAAAAGTGACACTCTTGTCTGGATATTCTTGTTGCATTTTTTCAAAATAAGCAATAAATCCATCCTTTCCATCTTCTACTAATGGATTATGTTGAATATATTGTTTCCCTACATACAATTCTACTGCTAATTTAGGATTCCCTTCAAATGCAGTTTTATAAAAATCAATTGCTTTTTCTTTTAATTTCATTATTTTTCTCCTATTAACTTATTTTTAACTAAATAGTCATATGCGACTTTACTTGCATCTT
>JBHALC010000112.1:0-4604 GCA_041827565.1 Erysipelotrichaceae bacterium | reverse complement strand
AATTAAAAGCGTTTATGAAAGAAAACGAAATATCTGATTTACGCCAAATTGGAATGTTAAATGATAGTCAAAAAGATGATGTATTTAAGGAATATGTAATTGTTGAATTAGATGCAAGTGAAAAAATTGTACAATCTAATCTAATTTATTCAATGAATCAAAAATTAGGTGTTGAAGATACAAGTATTAAATATATTATTTCTAAAGGAATGGAAATGTTATTAGTTGCATTTAGTGGCTTGATTTTTGTAATTTGTGCAGCTTATGTATCATCACTTCTTTCATCTAGAGTATCTAGAGATTTAAGAAAAATGATTTTTGAAAAAATAGAATCTTTCTCCGAAAGAGAATTTGAACAATTCTCAACTGCTAGTTTAATTACTCGAACGATTAATGATACAAATCAAATCCAACAAATGCTTGGAATGGTCATTCGTATTGGATTTATGTCACCATTAGTAGCAATTGGTGCATTTATTCAATCTGGAAGTACAAATTTAGATTTAGTTTGGATTATTGGATTAGGGGTATTCTCATTTATTGTGATTATGAGTTATGTTTTAGTAGTATTAGGTCCAAAATTTGAGAAATTCCAAAAAATATTAGATCGTATTAATCTAGTTTTAAGAGAAAATTTATCTGGTTTAAGAGTAATTCGTGCATTTAATACAGAAAAAGTTCAAACGGAAAAATTTGATGATGTAAATACTACATTATTAAATAATAATTTATCAATTAGTAAAGTTATTGCTTTAGTAAATCCAGGATTAATGTTTATAACGAATATGACATCTGTATTAATCGTATATTTTGGAGCTCCATTAGTTGCATCTGGAAATATGCAAATTGGAGGATTATTAAGTTTTATTCAATTTGCAACACAAGTTATGTTCAGTTTCATGATGGTTGGATTCTTATTCTTTATGATTCCAAGAATCAATATTTCATTGAAGCGTATCGATGAAATTATGGTTAGTGTAAATATTTTAAAAGATCCACTTATTTCTAAAGAAAGTGTAGAAGAAGGTACAGTTGAATTTAGAAATGTTTCATTTAGTTATGATCATGATTCTTTACCAGCTTTATCAAATTTAAGTTTTAAAGCATATCCAGGGAAAATCACTGCTTTTATTGGTGGGACTGGTTCAGGTAAAAGTACGATTGGAAAATTAATTCAGCGATTCTATGATGTGAGCGAAGGTGAAGTAATCGTAGATGGTGTGAATGTTAAAGATTATACGCAGGAAGATTTAAGAAAGAAAATAGGTTATGTTCCTCAAAAAGGTCAAGTGTTTTCTAAATCAATTAAAGAAAATATTGCATATGGAAATGAAAGTATTGATGAATCAAGAATGATTAAAGCAGCTAAAATTGCATGTGCTGAAGAATTTATTAGTGAAAAAGAAGGAACTTATGACCATGTTTTAGAGCAACGAGGAGCGAATTTATCGGGGGGACAAAAGCAAAGAGTTCAAATCGCAAGAGCGATTTATAAGGGTTCAAAAATTTTATTCTTTGATGATAGTTTTAGTGCATTAGACTATAAAACAGATGTGAAACTACGCTCTAATTTACATCAAGAAATGAAAGATGCAACAATTTTAATTGTTGCTCAAAGAATTCCAACAATTATGCATGCAGATGAAATCATTGTTTTAAATGATGGTGAAGTAGTTGGAAGAGGTACACATGATGAATTAATTCAAACATGCGAGGTATATCAAGATATTGCAGAGAGTCAAATAGAGGAGGATAAATAATGAAAAAACAAAAATCATCTTTAAAATATTTTTTCTATTTGTTAAAACCTTATAAAAAAGAATTTTTTGCAACAATTATCTTAGTTATTATTGCTGCAATTGGAGTAATTAATGGCCCGAAAATCTTCGGTGAGACTACAACTTTATTATTAAGTGGGTTTTCTTTAAATTCTAATAATGAATTAGTGATTAATGTAGATTTTAATGCAATTAATCATAAATTAATGATATTAAGTTTAATTTATCTTGTTGTAACAATTAGTAACTATTTACGTGATTTATTAATGGGAATCGTAGCTAGTAAAGTAGTATATGATGTTCGTGTTTCAATTAATAAAAAAATTAATCGTATTCCAATTTCATATTTAGATATGCAAAAGGATGGAGATATTATTTCAACAGTTGTAAATGATGCGAATACTTTATTTGATACATTAACTCAAGTTTTAGCGAGTGGAATTTATTCATTTATATTAGTAATTGGATTTTTATATATGATGTTTAGTATTTCATTTGAGTTAACTTTAATTCCAATTTTAAGTGTTCCTATTATTGTAATAATGGGTGGAAGTATTATGATGTTTTCTAAAAAATATTTTAGACAAACACAAGATGGATTAGCAAAATTAAATGTACATGCAGAGGAAATGTTTTCAAATCATGCAGTGATGCAATCATTTAATGGTCAAAAGAAATCAATTGAAGAATTTAATGAAATTAATGAATCATTAGTAAGTTCAGCTCAAAAAGGTCAATTTTTATCTGCTTTATTATTTCCAATTACAGCATTTGTGAATAATATTGCGTATGTATTTGCTGTAATTTTTGGAGCAAAAACTGTAATTGATGGGAAGTTAAATATTGGAGAATTACAATCCTTTATCCAATATATGCAACAATTCACCAATCCACTTCAACAGATTTCTCAATTTGGACAATTTATCCAACAAAGTGCAGCTGCAAGTGAGAGAATTGTGAAGTTGTTAGAAGCACCAGAAATGGAAGAAAAAGATGAATATGCTCAAGTAGAAAATGTAGAAGGAAATATTACATTTGAAAATGTATATTTTGAATATGAAAAAGACGTTCCAATTATTAAAAACTTCTCTTTAGATGTTAAAGCAGGAAGTAAAGTAGCAATTGTTGGAAAAACAGGGGCAGGAAAAACAACATTAATTAATTTATTAATGCGTTTCTATGAAGTAAATAAGGGTCGCATTTTATTAGATGGAGTTGATATGAAAGATATTTCAAAAGAAGAGATATCAAATACGTTCTCTATGGTATTACAAGATACTTGGTTATTTAACGGAACAATTTACGAAAATATTGCGTATGGTAATGAATTTACAAGTAAAGAAGAAGTTGAAATGGCTGCTAAATTTGCGAATGCAGATCATTTTATAAAAACAATGCCTGGTGGATATAATATGATGATTAATGAAGAAAGCAGCAATATTTCTCAAGGACAAAAACAATTATTAACGATTGCACGAGCTTTCTTAGGAAATAAAAAAATTCTGATTTTAGATGAAGCAACTTCTTCAGTAGATACACGAACTGAAAAATTAATTCAAGGAGCAATGAATAAACTAATGTATGGTAAAACAAGTTTTATTATTGCACACCGTCTTTCAACAATTAAAAATGCAGATATTATTTTAGTAATGGATCAAGGAAATATTGTGGAAAAAGGAAATCATCAAGAATTATTACAATTAAATGGTAGATATGCTGCTTTATACCATTCACAATTTGAGAGTGTAGAATAATGATGAGTAATGTAGTATTATGGGCATTTATAGCTGGATTATTTACATGGTTTTGTACGATACTTGGGTCTGCAATAGTTTTCTTTTTTAAAAAAATTAGTCGAAAATTATTAGATGTAATGCTGGGATTTGCAGCAGGAGTAATGATTGCTGCTTCATTTTGGTCACTTCTTGCTCCTTCGATTGAATATGCCCAAAACGATTATGGTAATTTATCTTGGATTCCAGCAGCAATTGGATTTTTACTAGGTGGATTATTTATTCGTGTAATTGATAAAGTAGTTCCACATCTTCATTTAAATAAAGATGAGATGGAAGGAATTAAGCCAAAGAAAACCTTATCTAAAAATGCATTATTATTTTTAGCAATTACAATCCATAATATTCCAGAGGGATTGGCTATTGGGGTTACATTTGGTGCATTAGCTCAAAGTGGATTCACTCATGCAGGATTAGTAGCAGCATTAGGATTAGCAATTGGAATTGGATTACAAAATGTTCCAGAAGGAGCTGCACTAGCGATTCCGATTCGTAGTGATGGTGCAACTCGAAAAAAAGCATTTTTTTTGGGAAGTATGTCTGCAATTGTTGAACCAATTGCAGCATTAATTGGTGCAGCATTAGTATTATTTGTAATGCCAATTCTACCATATGCATTATCATTTGCAGCAGGAGCGATGATTTTCGTAGTAGTAGAAGAATTAATACCCGAATCACAAACAAATGGAAATACAGATATTGCAACACTTGGATTAATGGTTGGATTTGTGATTATGATGATTCTAGATGTTGCGCTGGGGTAATATATGAAATATTGTGTAGAATGCGGGAAACAACTAGAACTGAAATATTTAGAAAATGAAGGTGATATTCCTTATTGTAATGAATGTAGTCAATATCGATTTAAGACTTTTAATACAGCAGTAAGTATGATAGTAATTAATGAAGAAGATGAAATTTTATTAATTCAACAATACCAAAGAAAAGATTATATTTTAGTTGCAGGGTATGTAAATTATGGTGATAACTTAGAAAAAACAATTTTTAAGGAATTAAAAGAAGAACTAAATTT
>JBHALC010000111.1:0-3245 GCA_041827565.1 Erysipelotrichaceae bacterium | reverse complement strand
AATATTTATGATGTAAGAGCGAATGTGATTCATTATAAAAATGTAAATCAATTAAAAATTGAAAGTTTAAAATTAAATGAAACTTACGATATTACTTTATTACTTCGTAGTTCTTCTTTTTCAAAAGAAGAATTACAAATAGAAATTAAGTCTTATCTTGAATTGATTAAACATCCACATGTACATAAAATTGTAGTAGAATTATTAAAAGAATATCATGAATCTTATTTTGAATTTCCGGCTGCAATGAGTAATCATCATAACTATGTGCGAGGTTTAGGAGAACATGTGGTTACAATGCTTCGTAGTGCTAAAGCATTATCAAGTATTTATACGTTTTTAAATACAGATTTATTATATGCTGGAATTATTTTGCATGATTTAGGGAAACTAATTGAGTTAAGTGGACCAATTGCAACGACATATACGTTAGAAGGAAACTTATTAGGACATATTAGTATTGTTGTAGGAAAAATGGAAAAAATTATTGATAAATTTAACTTAGATAGTGAAATCATTTTATTATTAAAACATGTTGTATTAGCACATCATGGAAAATTAGAATTTGGTTCACCAGTATTACCACAAATACCAGAAGCAGAAATTATTCATTATATTGACAATATTGATGCTCGAATGAATGCAATTCGTCAAGCATTTGAGCCAATTGATGAAGGTAATTTTACTCCAAGAATTTTTGCGTTAGAAAATCGTAGTTTCTATAAAGCAAAGTATGAATAAATTTTATTTAGTTTTATTACTATTTGTGGTGGGATGTAGTTCAATTCAAGAAAAAAAGGTAGTAGAAGAAAAAGTAGTTGTAAAACAAGGAATGGAAGCTTTAAGTTATTATAAAGAAAATTTAAAGCAAAGATATCTTGATTTTAAGCAAAAAAATACTACACTTAAAGATGAAGAAATTGTAACAATGGTGAATTTAGATTTAGATCAACCTATTCCAGAAAAAGGAAAAGAAATTACAGGTAAAATTGATAAAACAACTTTGATTAATAAACGTAATGCATTACCTGAAGATTATCAGCCTGAAAATTTAGTTGCAACCCCTAGTGCTTGTCAGCAAGGTGTAGATTATTCTTGTCAGTCTGTTGATGTACAATTAGTAAATGAGGAAGTAGCATCTCATTTCCAACAATTAGTAAATGCTGCAGCTAAACAGGGATTTAAATTAAAAGCTATTGCAAGTTATCGTAGTATTGAGTATCAAAAAATCTTGTTTAATTATGGGGTTCAAACGAGTGGACTTGAATATGCAAAAAAATATTATGCAATACCAGGTCAAAGTGAGCATAATTCTGGGTTTGCTCAAGATTGGACAATTGATGATACCAATTTTGAACAATTAGATGAAAATCCACATTATCCATGGTTATTAGAAAATGCGCCTAAATATGGATTTATTCTTCGTTATCCTAAAGATAAAAAAATTTATCATGAGTATGAATATGAGTCATGGCACTTTAGATATGTAGGAAAAGAATTAGCTCAATATTTAGTAAAAAACAATCTAACTTTAGAAGAATATTATGGACGAAAATAAGCGTTGCGATTTGATTGCATAAACAAATTAAATATGGTATATTAGTTTTGTACGAGGGAGCATAAGCTGAGAACAGAAGAAAAATCTGGACCTCAAACACCTGATTTAGATAATACTAACGTAGGGAGTACAAAACTTTATTTTTAATTGTGCTCTTTTAGAGCACTTTTTTTATGAAAGGAAAGAAAATATGAACGCCAGTATCTCGATTCAAATTTTACCAATGAATACAGACACGACTACTGTAATTAAAGTAGTGGAAAAAGTGATTGAATATATTCAATCTTGTAACGTTTCTATGGTTGTAGGGCCATTTGAAACCACAATGGAAGGAGAAATTCATCAATTATTAGATATTTTAAAAAATTGCATTTTAATTGCAGGTGAGAATCATCAACATATTTTTTCAAATGTGAAGATTGCTTATCTTCAAGAAGGTATACTCACAATTGATGATAAAATAAGTAAATATAGTGAAAAATAAAAGTTTTATTATTACGTTTAGTATTCTGATTATACTTTGGCAATTGATGGGGAATATGGGAATGTTACCTAAATTTATTATTCCTACACCACTTGAAATTATTAATGGTTTTATTAATGATATTAAATTAATTGCTTTTCATAGTAAAATTACACTTATTGAAGCATTTTTAGGACTTAGTGTAGGAATAGTTATTGCTATTGTCGTAGCAATATTAATGGATTTATTTCCAATGGTATACAATATTGTGTATCCATTTGCGATTATTACTCAAACAATTCCAACTGTAGCAATTGCACCTATTTTAGTGTTATGGTTTGGGTATGGAATAGAGCCTAAAATTTTATTAGTCAGTATTACATCTGTATTTCCTATTTTAGTTGGAATTTTGAATGGATTTAAAAATTGTGATGAAGATTCGATTAAATTTCTTCAGCTAATGAATGCAAGTAAATTTCAAATTTTATGGCATGTAAAATTACCATCTAGTTTAGGGTATTTTTTTGCAGGGTTAAAAATCAGTGTATCTTATGCATTAATAGGTGCTGTGGTATCAGAATGGTTAGGTGGATTTGAGGGATTAGGAGTGTATATGACACGTGTGCGTAAGGCATTCTCTTATGATCGAATGTTTGCAGTAATTGTGTTTATATCATTACTTAGTTTATTATTAATGAAATTGGTGGATGTAATTCAAAAATATAGTATCCCTTGGGAAAATATAAAGGAGAAAAAATAGTGAAAAAAATTATTGCATTAATTTTAAGTTTAGCTTTAGTTGGTTGTACAACAACTAAACCACAAACAAAAGAATTAAAAGAAGTTCAATTTATTTTAGATTGGACACCAAACACAAATCATACAGGATTATTTGTAGCACAAGATAAAGGTTATTTAAAAGAAGTTGGAGTGGATTTAAAAATCCAACAACCACCTGAAGGAAGTACTACAGAGTTAATCGCAAATGGTAAAGCACCATTTGGAATTGGATTTCAAGATTCGTTAGCTAAAAAATTTGAAAAGAAAATTCCAGTAACAGCAGTAGCAGCGATTATTGAACATAATACATCAGGAATTGTATCTTTAAAAGATAAAAATATTTTATCACCAAAAGATTTAGTAAATGTGAGATATGGAACTTGGGATGATCCAATTGAATTAAAAGTAATTGAAACAGTAATGAAAAATGAGAATGCTAATTTT
>JBHALC010000110.1:0-16048 GCA_041827565.1 Erysipelotrichaceae bacterium | reverse complement strand
TTCTAAATGATGTTCACCTTTTTCAAATAATATTAAATCTTCACTTGCAATAAATGCATATTGCATTAAAGAATCCGCTAAATCATAACGAATATTAGAATCTGTTAAAAATGCTCCTACACCAAATAATAATACTAGATAATTTTTATTATTGTGATTAGCTAAGGCAATAAAATTATACCCACCTTTTTCACCTGTTCCTGTCTTTAATCCAACATACTCATTATTTTTATCTAAAAATAATTTATAAGTAGAATTTAAAATTTCAGGATGTATTGTATCTTGAGCAATCGTTACTTCTTTTTGTTTTGTGTATTCACTAATTTGTGGAAATTTAGAAATTAAATCTTTCATTAATAATGCCATATCATATGCTGTTGATACAGATTCACCTTCTAATGTATTCTTCGTAATCGATCTTGTTTCTTTATTTTCTAATCCACTGCTATTCACAAAAAAAGTATTTTCCATTTTTAACTCTTTTGCATATTCATTCATTTTTTCCACAAATTTACTTTCATCTCCATATAAAGAATTGGCAAGCATAATTGAAGCAGCATTTGAAGATGGTAATAAATTTAGTAGTAATAATTCTTCTAAAGTATATTGTTTTCCCTCAATCATATAATTTGTGCTAATTCCCGGTAAAGAAGCTACTTCTACCACTTCTTTTGTAGTAGTAAATTTATCTTTTAATTTTACTTTTCCTGCTTCTATATCTTTTAGTGCCACGTATACACTCATTAATTTAGATGTACTGGCTAACTCCACTTTTTCATGCATATTCTCTTCATAAAAAATCTCTCCACTCTCTACTTCCATAATCACTACTGATTTAGGGTGATATTCTTGAGGAAGTGGCATATTCGTTAAAGCCAAAATTGCAGGTAATGAGGTTAATAATGCTTTAATCATTTTCTTTTAACTCATTTACATATTGGATAAATGAGTCTCCTCGATGTTCATAACTTTTAAATTGATCATAACTTGCACAAGCTGGTGATAACAAAACAATGTCTCCTTGTTCACTAATTTCATATGCTTTTTTTGTTGCAGATTCTAAATTATCCACAATCTCAACATTATCAAAGATAGACTCAAATTGTTGTTTTACATCTCCATACGCAAATACTTTTTTTATTTTAGAATTATATTTTTTTAAAATATCAAAAGAAACTTTTTTATCATATCCACCTACTAATAAAATGATTTTATTTTCAACATCAAATGCCTTTAGCGCTGTTTCACAAGCTTCAGGATTCGTTGCTTTAGAATCATTATAATATTCTACTTCATTAATTGTTGCTAAATATTGTAGTCTATGTTTTATCCCTTCAAAACTTGCTAATCCTTTTTGAATTATTTCTTTTGAAATTCCAAGTAAATGAGCAAAAACAACTGCAATCATTGCATTTTGTACATTATGAATTCCTTTTAGTTTAAAATCGTTTAAATCTGCAATTTCATCATTTAAATAATAAATTTTTTGATTTTCATAGTAAACATCTGCTTTTTGCAATACTGAGAAAGTAATTACTTTACTTGGAATGTCCTTACAATATTTAACGATATTTTTATCATCAATATTTAATAAAAAGTAATCATCTACTGTTTGATTTTTATAAATTAAAGTTTTTGATTTATAATATGCTTCTACATCTAACATATAATCTAAATGATCTGGTGTTAAATTCATAATCACTGCTAAATGCGGTTTAAACTCTTTTGTTCCTAAAAGTTGAAAATTACTTAATTCTAATACTACTTGATTTCTTGAATCTTCAATATAATCACTCAATGCTTTTCCTATATTACCTGCTACAATTGTAGGAATAGCTAAGTTTAAAATATGGTGAGTTAAACTTGTAGCTGTAGTCTTTCCATTCGTACCAGTAATTGCAATATAATTCCAATCTTTTCTTTTTTGATACGCAATTTCAATTTCTGTATAAATCGGAATATTATTTTCTTTTATTTTTTTTACATATTCATTATGATAAGGTATTCCTGGTGATTTCACCACAAATTTACATAGATTTAAATAATCTTCAATATTTTCTTGTAAAATAGGTATAACATTATTTAAAGCAATTTCATTTATTTTAGTATCAGATACATATACGATATATTCTTTACTCAACAATTCTACTACACTCTTAGTACTAGAAGAATATCCCATTACTAATATAGCATCCATAATCCTACTCCTATCATAGCTAGTATAACTCCAAATAATGCAAATCGAACTACAATTTGTTTTTCATTCCAACCTAAAAATTCAAAATGATGATGAATTGGTGTCATTTTAAAAATTCTTTTTTTCGTTTTTTTATAATATGCAACCTGAATCATCACAGATAAAGTTTCAATTAAAAATACTCCCCCAATTACAATTAATAATAATTCTACCTTTAAAATTACTGCAATAGCCGCTAATACTCCACCTAATGCTAAGCTTCCTGTATCTCCCATAAAGACTTTTGCAGGATGCAAATTATATTTTAAATATCCTATTAAAGCAAAGAATAAAGCTACAATAAATGTTAGTACTTCATATTGCTGTTGATAATATGCAATTACTCCAAATGGGATTAAAGCAACACAATAAACTGTTGCACATAATCCATCAATTCCATCTGTTAAATTTACTGCATTACTCTCAGCCACAAACATAATCATCAACAATACAAAATAGAAAATTCCTAAATCAATTTTAATGAATGGGAATTGTACTACTGTACTTGCTTGACTTTGGTAAAACACAAAAAATATTACAGCAATTAAAAATTGAAATAATAATTTATATTTTGGTTTCAATCCATCATTTTTCTTTTGAACCACAATTAAAAAATCATCTAAAAATCCAATTAATGCATATGAAATAAAAGTAAGATAAAGTAATAAAAACTTAGTGTTTACTAATAAATCCCATCTTAGTATTGCTATCGCAATAAGTGGTGTAACCACAAATCCTAATCCACCCATTGTAGGTGTTCCTGTTTTTTTCTGATGCATACTTGGACCTTCTTTACGAATAGATTGTCCAAACTTTAATTGATGTAAAAATTTAATTAATGTTGGATAAATGATTATCGTTAATATTAAACTTAATAATGCTATATATATTAATTCCATAATAGACTCCTTTTAAAAATAATAACTTCTTTTACAAGAAGTTATTTTAATTCTACTTCAATTTGACTATCACTAGTAATTGTTGTATTAGCAGAAATATTTTGTGATACTACTTTTCCAGTTCCTTTAATCTGAATTCCCATTCCAGATAACCTTGAAAAAGCAACCACTTCTTTATAACTCCATCCATTCATGTCTGGCATTGTTACAACTCCACCCGTATAAATAAATACTTTACGATCATTAACTAAAGTTTCATTTTCTAATGGATACTGTTTTATCACTGAATTCCCATTTCCAATCACAATTTGATTAATATGTGATTTTTCTAAACGGTTTGTTACATAGTCTAAAGTATGATTAATTACATTAGGCATATTTGTAACAGTGAAATCTTTATTTTGTTCCACTTTAGATTTATTATTTATCAATAGTTTATCTAAAGCAACTTTTAATGTTGATTTTACTTTATCGTATTTTGGACGATCATATACACTTGATTTTTGTGCATAATATAAAATAATTTCTGGATTATCTGCTGGTGCAGCTAAAATTACTGAATTAATAAAAATACTGTCTGAATATCGTCCATCAATTACTAACTCTGCTGTTCCAGATTTTCCTAAAATTTTAATATCATTTAATCGATAATGTCGAACTGTACCATAATCTTCTTCAACTGGTGCTCTTAAATATTCATTCATTTTTTCGGCAGTAGAAGATTTTAATACTTCTGTATGAACTGGTTTATTTTCTATTGTCTTCTTATTAGTATATGGATCAATAACCGAACTAATAATATATGGTTTACTCATAATTCCATTATTCACAATTGCAGAAAAACCTTGTACTAGATTTAAAGCAGTTGTACTCGATCCTTGTCCAAATGCAGTATTCACAATCTCTAATGGTCCTGAAGTATTTTTAAGTCCTACAACACTAGTAATTCCTTGTACATCTACATCTTCATACAATTTAAACTTGTCTAGGTATTCTAAATAAGTTTTAGTTTTAATATGGTTTACTAATAAATCAACCGCTGTTGCATTTGCAGAATAAGCTAATCCTTGTTTATAAGTAATATATCCATAGTTTGCATTAAATGCATCTTTAATCGTATTAATCGACCCACCACTACTAGGAAGTCGAATTGGATTACCATCATCATCTAATCCAACATAGAAACTTCCACTAGCTACCGTTTTTTGATCATCTAAGTTGTCTGTATCCATAGCAGTAGCATAAGTAAATACTTTGGCTACTGATCCAGGTTCATAAGATACATCAGCAATCATATTGGTATAGCTTTTAATATCTTTTTTATTCAAATCAAATCCTGTTGAACTACCTGCTCCCAGTAATTCTCCTGTTTTGGCATTCATTACAACTGCCCATCGTTCAATTTCATCATTTTCTTTAAGCATTGATTCTACAGCCGATTGGATATTTTTATCAATTGTCAAATGAACATCATTTCCATTTTTAACTAATTTAATCGTTTTTTCTTGTCCAGGTATAATTTGACCATATTTCCCAATTGTATATTGTTTTAGTCCATTTTCACCTTTTAAATAATCATCTAAATAAGCTTCTAGTCCCATTTCTCCTACAATACGACCCTGCTCACTATTATATCGAGCAAAACCTAAAATATTGGACATAAAATACCCTGAAGGATATACTCGTTCCATTACTTGTTTAAAACGAATTCCAGGTAATTCTTCTTTTTCAATTGCTTCTTTTACTTCTTTAGTTAAAGCTTTTCCATATGTACCTATTTCAACTTGTTTTGCATCTGGATTTGAAAGTAAAGCCACAGCATCTTCACTAGGTATTCCTGTATGTTTATTTAATACTTCTGCTGTTTTTTTTATATCTGTAACATATAATGGATTTTTCGTTGCAACATCAACTAAACTTTTATCCAATACAAGATAAATTTGGTATCGCTCAATATCCTGAGCAATTACCTCTCCATTACGATCATAAATTGTTCCTCTTTTTCCAATTTCTTCTACTTCTTCTAAAGCTTTATTTTGTTGGAAAGCAATAATATCTGTTCCTGTTCGTAAATGCTTTTTCGCTAAAGCAATATACCCTACATTAACCACAATTAATACCACAAAAAGAAACAACCCAACCGTAATTAAAATTACTTTTGGATTAGACTTTCTCATATATTATGGATGAATTGAAATGACATTGTCTGGATTTGAAGCTAATCCTTTTGCAGTCACAATACTCATTACTCTTTCTCTTGTTGATAATTCTTTTACACTTAATGATGTTGCATTAATTGATTCATTTAATTGTGCTATTTTTTCTTCATTTTTTTGCACATGTTCAGCTAACTCTGCATTATATGAATGTAAAAAAATACTTGTAGTTAAATATGAAATAAACATAATTACCCATACTAATCCTAAAATTCCTGTAATATTTAATCTTTTCTTTTTACTTACGAATCTTATTTTTTTACTCATAACGCTACCCTCTCTATTACTCTTAATTTTGCTGAATGTGAACGATGATTTTCATTTAACTCATTTTCACTTGCTATCATTACACTTTTATTTACTAGTTGATATTTCATCTTTTCATCAAAAAGCATTGGTAATCGTGGATCTACTTTTTGCTTTTTGCTTACTTTATTAAATGCCTGTTTTACAATTCGATCTTCTAAAGAATGAAATGTAATTACACATAGTCTTCCACCCACATTTAATAATTCTAGTGCTTTTTCTAATGCAATTTCTAAGCTTTTTAATTCATTATTTACTTCTATACGAATTGCTTGAAATACCTTTTTAGCTGGATGTCCTTTTGAATTTAACACTTTACTTGGTAAAGAATTTTTTATTACTTCAACTAATTCAAATGTTGTTTCAATTGGTTTAATACTACGAGTTTTTTCAATATTTCTTGCAATTTGTTTACTGAATTTTTCTTCTCCGTACTCATAAAATATTTTAACTAACTTTTCAAATGGATATTCATTAATCACTTGATATGCATCTAAAGTTTGATTAACATCCATACGCATATCTAAACGAGAATCAAATCGATATGAAAATCCTCTTCCACCTTCATCAAATTGTGGTGAAGAAACTCCTAAATCCATTAAAATGCCGTCTACTTTTTCTATTCCTTGTTCTAATAATTTTTCTTTCATAAAACAGTAATTACTGTAGAAAATATGGTAATTTGATGAAATATTCTCTAAAATTTGATTTGATTTATCAATTGCTTCTAAATCCAAATCAAAGCAAAATAACTTACCATTTTTTAATCTTTTTAAAATCTCACTGCTGTGACCTGCTCTTCCAAGTGTTGCATCAACATAAATACCATTCTCTTTAATATTCAATAATTCAATGCACTCTTCTTTCATTACACTATAATGTTCCATTTTTAAAACTCCAACGACTGTGCAATTGACTCAAAATTTTCAGCGGCAGATTCATAATGTGTATTCCATCGTTCTAAATCCCAAATTTCTGCATGAGATATACTTCCAACTACAACACATTCTTTTGTTAGTGCTGCATCTTTAATTAAAGAAGCAGGTAATAAAATACGACCTTGCCCATCAAATTCACATTCACAGGCTTTAGAGGCAATTAAATGAATATAAGCACGAACTTCTTTTTTTGTTGTTGGAAGTTTTTTTAATTTTTCATAAATTTCATTCCAATCTTCCATTGTATGAACACTAATACATCCATCAATTCCTCTAGTTACTACAACTTTTTCTCCTAAAAGTTCTCTAAATTTTGAAGGCAATGTAATACGACCTTTACTATCTAATTTATGATTATATTCTCCAATAAACATCGTATTTCACCACCTTTCTCCACTTTTTGACACTTTTCCCCACTTTTATTATATTATACGCTTTTTATAATAAATTTGCAACACTAATATAAAAAAAAGAGTGATTTTTATAAAAATCATTATTTTTATAATTATCATTGAATTTTTATTCGAAATAGTATTGATTTTTTACTTTTATATGATAATATTTAATTATAAAAGGAGGATGAAAATATGAAATTTCAAATAAAACAACATTTGGCACTTAAAGTACTGTTATTTAATTTTTTATTAAATTTAATGCTTACACCTGTATTCCATTACACGGGTTTATACGATTTCCAAAAAACATCTTCTTCTGGATGGCATCTATTTATTTTTTATATTGTAACTTATAGTATTTTTGCTATATCACTACTTCCTTATACATTACAAAAGGTAAAATCAAATGGATTTGTGCGTGGAGCTATCTTTTTCTTCACAGGGTTTTACCATATTTTGTATTCTATTCATTTCTATGCTATCTTGCCATATTTTATTGGATTAGAACTTATCTTTATTTTAATTTATTTTTCTTTCAAAAATTATATTGACGAAATTAAACAAAAAAAGGAAATTTGAAAAAATTTCCTTTTTATTTTACATTGATTTTTTACCAACTAAACTGTCTTTTAGCACGACATCATGTGCTCCTCCTTCAACAATACTTGTTGAAGAAACTAAAGTTAATTTAGCATTATTTCTAAAATGTTCAATCGTTAATGAACCGCAGTTACACATTGCTGATTTTACTTTACTCATTGTAAGAAGTACATTATCTTTTAATCTACCAGCATATGGAATATAAGAATCTACACCTTCTTCAAAACTTAGTTTAGAGTCTCCTCCCATATCATATCTTTGCCAGTTACGAGCTCTTGCACTTCCTTCTCCCCAGTATTCTTTCATATAAGAACCATTAATATTTACTTTATTACTTGGAGATTCATCAAATCGTGCAAAATATCTTCCTAACATTACAAAATCACTTCCCATAGCAAGTGCTAATGTAATATGGTGGTCGTATACAATTCCTCCATCACTACAAATTGGAATATAAATCCCTGTTTCTTCAAAGTATTCATCACGAGCAGCAGCAACTTCAATTACTGCACTGGCTTGTCCACGACCAATTCCTTTTTGTTCACGAGTGATACAAATTGATCCTCCACCAATTCCAACTTTAATAAAGTCAGCTCCAGCTTCAGCTAAAAATCTAAATCCTTCACGATCAACTACATTTCCAGCTCCTACTTTTACTGCATCTCCATATTTTGAACGAATCCATGCTAAAGTTTTACTTTGCCACTCACTAAATCCTTCACTAGAGTCAATACATAATACATCTGCTCCAGCCTCAACTAATGCTGGTACACGTGTTTCATAGTCTCTTGTATTAATTCCAGCTCCAACTAAATAGCGCTTTTCATCATCCAATAATTCATATGGATTTTCTTTATGTGAATCATAATCTTTTCTAAACACAAATGCAATTAATCTTTGATTTTCATCAATAATTGGTAATTGGTTTAATTTGTGATCCCAAATCATATCATTTGCTTCAGACAAACTCATTGATGCATTACCACAAACTAATTTATCAAATGGCGTCATTACATCTTCAACTAAAGTATCTAATGGTGTTCTAGAAATACGGTAATCTCTTGATGTTAAAATTCCTACTAATTTACCATTTCTTGTCCCATCTTCTGTTACTGCCATTGTCGAATGTCCTGTTTTGTTTTTTAAAGCAATAACATCACGAATTGTTGCAGTAGGTTTAATATTTGTATCACTAATCACAAACCCTGCTTTTGCATCTTTTACAGCTTTAACCATTGCTGCTTCATCTTCAACACTTTGAGAACCATAAATAAAACATAATCCTCCTTCTTGTGCTAAAGCTACTCCCATTCTTTCGCCAGAAACAGATTGCATAATTGCTGAAACCATTGGAATATTTAATGAAATACTAGGTTCTTCCCCCTTTTTAAACTTAACAAGTGGAGTTTTAGTTGAAACATTACTTACTACTGCTTCACTTGACGAATACCCAGGCACTAATAAGTACTCATTAAAAGTTCTAGAAACATCTTTAAAATAAAATGCCATATTCTTTTCCCCCTATATTACAATATTAACTAATTTTTTCTTCACAACAATTACTTTTCTAATTTCATTATCAGCTAATGCTTCTTTAATTTTATCGTGATTTAATGCAGCTTGTTTAATTTCTTCATCGTCACTATTTGCAGCAAAATTGAATTTTGCTTTTAATTTACCATTAATTTGAACTACAATTTCAACTTCATCTTCCACTAACATTGCTTCATCATAGATTGGCCAACTAACATAAGTAATTGTTCCTTCATTTCCAAAATTTTGCCATAATTCTTCACCTAAATGAGGTGCAAATGGATATAATAATTTTATAAATCCTAAAGCATATTCTTCATAAATTGAATTTGCTTTATAGCATTCATTAACAAAAATCATCATTTGTGAAATAGCGGTATTAAAGTTTAAAGTCTGAATATCATTACTTACTTTTTTTACTGTAGCATGATAAATTTTATCTAATTCATGTGAATTTTCTTTTGAAATTTTATTTTCTTCAATTAATACACGATATACACGATCTAAGAAACGACGAGCTCCATCTAAACCACCTTCACTCCAAGGTAAACCTGCTTCTAATGGTCCCATAAACATTTCATACACGCGTAATGCATCTGCTCCATGACTTTCAATAATATCATCTGGATTAATTACATTACCCCTAGATTTACTCATTTTTTGACCATCACTACCTAAAATCATTCCTTGGTGGAATAATTTTTTAAATGGTTCTTTACTAAATACTAATCCACAATCATATAATACTTTATGCCAGAATCTTGCATATAATAAATGTAAAACAGCATGTTCTGCTCCACCAATATATAAATCTACCGGTAACCATTTTTTAATCAATTCTGGATCTGCAATTGCATTTTCATTATGTGGATCTAAATAACGAATATAATACCAACAGCTTCCTGCCCATTGAGGCATTGTATTCGTTTCTCTTCTTCCTTTTTTACCATCAATTTCAACTTCTAAAAATTCTGGAATGTTCGCTAATGGAGATTCTCCACTCTTACTTGCTTTAAAATTGTTTGTGGCTGGAAGTTCTACAGGAAGTTCACTAATATCTACTGTTTTCATTGTTCCATCTTCAAAATGAATTACTGGAATCGGTTCTCCCCAATATCTTTGACGAGAGAATAACCAATCTCTTAGTTTATATGTCGTTTTTGCTCCCCCAATTTTATGTTCTTCTAAATACTGAAGCATTACTTTAATTGCATCTTCTTTATTTAATCCATCTAAAAAATCTGAATTAATATGTAATGCATCACCTGTAAATGCTTTTTCACTTACATCTCCATCTAATACAGGTATAATATCTAATCCAAATGTTTTCGCAAATTCGTAATCGCGATCATCATGAGCAGGTACTGCCATAATTGCACCACTTCCATAACTTGCAAGTACATAATCGCTAATCCAAATTGGAATTGGTTTTTGATTTACTGGGTTAATTGCATAAGCACCTGTAAATACACCTGTTTTTGTTTTACTTAATTCTGTTCTTTCTAAATCTGATTTCATTGAAGCTGCTTTTTGGTATGCTTGTACCGCTTCTTTTTGTGATGAAATCGTGATTTCATCCACAAATGGATGCTCAGGTGCTAATACACAATACGTAGCTCCAAATAATGTATCACAACGCGTTGTGAATACTGTAAAAGTTAAGTTTGTGTCTTGAACTTTAAAGTCTACATTTGCTCCTTGTGATTTTCCAATCCAGTTTATCTGCATTTCTTTAGTAGAATTTGGCCACTCACATAAATCTAAATCTTCTAATAATCGTTCTGCATATTCTGTAATTTTTAAAACCCACTGTCTCATTGGTTTACGAACAACAGGGTGTCCTCCACGCTCACTTTTTCCATCGATTACTTCTTCATTTGCAAGTACTGTTCCTAATTCTTCACACCAGTTTACTGGAATTTCATCCACATAAGCTAATCCTTTTTCATATAATTTCGTGAAAATAAATTGAGTCCATTTATAATATGATGCATCACTTGTTGCAATTTCACGATCCCAATCAAATGAAAAACCAAGACTTTTTAATTGTCTTCTAAAAGTATCAATATTTTTTTTCGTAAATCCTTCAGGATGATTTCCAGTTGAAATCGCATATTGTTCTGCTGGTAATCCAAATGAGTCAAATCCCATTGGGTGCAATACATTATATCCTTGCATTCTTTTCATACGAGCAAAAATGTCTGTAGCAGTATATCCTTCAGGATGCCCTACATGTAGCCCATTCCCACTTGGATATGGAAACATATCTAATACATAGCATTTTTCCTTTGAATTATCGTATGTATCACATTGAAACGTTTTATGCTCATCCCAATATTCTTGCCATTTTTTTTCTATTTTCTGATGATCAAAAGCCATAAATTCCTCCTATATTTTCCTATTATTATACAAAAAAACTATTTTTTTGTAAAGTATTCTTTTTTTAATTTTATTAATAAATCAGGACGGTCTGTAATAATTCCATCTGCTTTTTTATCAATTAATTGTTTCATCGTTTTTTCATCATTAATTGTCCAGTAATGAACAAATAAATTATGTTTCTTCATTTTATAAATTAAATAAGATGTATCTAGTGGAACACTTTGAAACAGTGGGAATTGTACCCCTTCTACTCCATAGTTTGTGTACGCAAAATCATATCCACCGTACATTGAATATACTAAAGTTTTTGCTTGTTCTTCACTTGCACTAGTAATACTATCTTTATGCATAATTGATTTATAATATACATTATTTTCTTTCACAAAACTAGCTACGACCACATCTTTTACAATATCATATTTATCTAACAAAGATTTAATTTGATTCGCAGCTTTTTTACCTAAATCCCCTTCATCTTTAATTTCAATAATAAATAAAACTTTTTTAGCATATTTTGAAAATAGCTCATCTAATGACATCGGAACAATTAAATCATTTTTAGTTAAATAAGGCATATTCCCATCTAAATCTTTAAATTTTGCCCCAAAATTAAATTTTTTTAATTCTTCAAAGGTATAATCGTTTACTTTACCTGTTCCATCACTTGTTTCATCAATTGTTTCATTATGATGTGTTACTAAAATATCATCTTTTGTCATTCTTAAGTCTAATTCTAAAACATCTACACCAAATTCCATTGTTTTTTGAAAGGCATAAGCTGTATTTTCAGGGAATAATTCTTTTGAACCTCCATGAGAAATAACTAGTGGAAAACCATCTTTTGCTTTAAAACGATTATTAGTATTCGGATTCGTGTTAAACCCCACCAATTGTGATAAAGCATAGACTGCTACGATTCCTAGTCCAATATATCTTTTTTTAATACCCTTGATTCGCATTTTCATTATTTACTAATTTAATTCCTGAACTTGTTCCAATACGATTCGCACCTGCTTTAATCATTCTTTCTAAATCTTGTGGACTACGAACTCCTCCAGCTGCTTTTACAAGTGCTTGCCCTTTAACTTTAGAACTCATTAAAATTACATCTTCTATCGTTGCTCCACCTTTATTAAATCCTGTTGAAGTCTTCACGAAGTGAGCTTTAGCTTCTACACATAATTCACATGCTTTTGCAATTTCTTCTTTTGTTAGAAGACAATTTTCTAAAATTACTTTTACGATATTTCCTTTAGCTGCTTCTACTACAGCTTTAATGTCTTCTACTACTGTAACATAATCTTGATCTTTTAAAGCACCGATATTTAATACCATATCAATTTCAGTTGCCCCATTTTCAATCGCTTGACTTGTTTCGAAAGCTTTTGTAGCTGTTGTACAAGCTCCTAATGGAAATCCAACAACACAACATACTTTTACATCACTTCCAGCTAATAGTTCACTACAAGTTTTTGCCCAGTATGTATTTACACATACTGATGCAAATTGATGTATTTTTGCTTCTTCACATAATTTTTCAATTTGATTTCTTGTTGTATCTGCTAATAAAATTGTATGATCTATATATTTATTGTAACTCATTTTCTTTCTCCTTTTTATCTAATAATTCTTTTAGTGCTACATCATCACCTATCCAAGATTCACGCCCATTTTTTCGATACATGAACTTTTCAGTTCCTTTTCCTAAAACTACAATCGTATCAAAATCATTTGCATTATTCACTGCCATACGAATTGCTTCATAACGATCTTCAATAATTAAACTTGGAACTGTTTTAATTCCTTTTTTAATCTCTAATGCAATTTCACGAATGTTTTCATCACGCGGATCATCTTCAGTTAAAATAATCTGACTACAAAATTGCTCTGCAATTTTTCCAAATGTTTCACGCTTTAAAACATCTCTTCTTCCAGCACTACCAAATACTGCAATTACTCGATTCCCATTTGGAGTAATTTCTTTTGCATATTGGAACACCTTTTCTAATCCATCTGGTGTATGTGCATAATCGACAAAAGCATTCACTTTCATATTAGAATCGATTTTGGTAAGTCTACCTGAAATATTTTTAATAGCACTAGTTTTATCAATAATTTCAGATAATTCATATCCACGAATATGTAAAGCTGCAATAGCTGCTGTTAAATTATAAACATTATATTCTCCCAATAAACTAGTAGAAACATTGTAGATATCACCATTATAAACTAAATGATAATTCGTTTTTTGACTACTTACTTCAATATCTTTAATTTGGTAATCTGCTTTTTCGCTTTTCCCATAAGTAAGTACATCAATGCTAACTTTTTCAAACTCTTCAAAATAAGGATCATCAATATTTAATAACGCTTTTCCTTTATGATTACTGAATAATTTTTGTTTTGTTGCTAAGTAATTTTCAAAATTAACATGAAAATCTAAATGATCATGTGTTAAATTTGTAAAAATAACTAAATCTTTATGAATGCTATCTACTCTTCCTAAAGCAATACCGTGTGATGAAACTTCTAAAGCAAGAGCAGTTACTTTTTCCTTGTTCATTTCATTAATATAATAATTTAAAGTAATAGCGTCTGGAGTAGTTAATTGTCCCCCAATTACAACATCATTATATTCAAAACCTAGTGTTCCAATATATCCTGATTTTTCAAACTCTTTACCAATATCTTTAATTAGTTTAGCAGTAGTTGTTTTACCATTTGTTCCTGTTAACCCAAATAAATTTAACTTTTCAGTCGGTTTATTAAAGATTAAATGGGCTAAACGAGGTAACTCAGCTTTTGTATCTGCCACAATGATTTGTGGAACCCCAATATTTTCAATCAATTGCTCACAAACAATGGCCACTGCTCCCGCAACTTCTGCCTGTTTTGCAAAGCGATGACCATCAACTGTATACCCCTTAATACAGACAAATAAATCACCTGGTTGAACAAGACGGTTATCAGTTGAGATTCCCGTCACTTTCAAATCAAAATCTACATCAAATAATAACTTAATATCCATGCCATCGCCTCTCATTCACTGTTACTTAACCATTTCCCCTTGACAGATTGGATAATCTGCTTTCACAACTTTAACTGGTACAACCTCTCCAATAAGATCAGGTGTCCCTTTAAACTCAACTTTCACATAGTTACTAGCATGCCCAACTAAGTACCCTTCATTTGTATGAGAGACTTCTTCCGGAATGACTTGTAACACTTTCCCTTCACATGAACTTGCATACTCTTTAGCTAATTGCTCACTTAATGCTAATAATTGATTCACACGCATTGACTTAATAAGTTCAGGCACTTGGTTTTCCATACGTGCAGCTGGTGTTCCATTACGAACTGAATAAGGGAAGACGTGTAACTCAGAGAATCCAATACGTTTAATTGTTTCTAATGTTTCATTAAATAATTCTTCTGTTTCACCAGGGAATCCAACGATCACGTCTGTTGTAATCGCTAAGTTATCAAATAACTCACGTAATTCAGTCACTTTTTGTTCAAACTCAGCTAACGTATATGGACGTTTCATCCCTTTTAAAATCGTATCTGAACCCGCTTGAATTGGCATATGTAAATGATTTACAATTTTATCCGATTTCTTCATCGCTGCAATGACATCATCTGTTACTTCTGATGCCTCAATCGATGAAATACGGATACGTTTTAATCCTTCAATCTCAATTAAGTCTTGTAATAACTTACCGAAGCTATAATCTTCTAAATCTTCTCCATAGGCAGCTGTGTGAATCCCTGTTAAAACTACTTCACAATGTCCATGTTCAACTAATTGTTTAACTTGTTCTATCACGACTTCTGGTTTTTGTGAACGAACAGTTCCACGTGCCCATGGAATGATACAGTATGTACAGAAATTATTACATCCATCTTGGATTTTTAATGTGGCACGTGTACGGTCTGAGAATTGTGTGACATTTAAAGTCTCAAATCCATCCACTTTAAAGACATTTTGAATTTGTGAAATAGGTTGACGCTCTTCACGATATTTTTGTACTAAGGCTGGAATTTGATCACGACCATGTGTCCCGATGACAATATCCACCCCATCAATATCCATAATCTCTTTTGGTTTCGTTTGCGCATAACATCCCATCACACACATCACGGCTTCTGGATTACGACGAATCGCACGTCGAATCACTTGACGACTCTTTTTATCTCCCGTATTTGTCACTGTACATGTATTAATGATATATACATCTGCTACTTCTTTAAAGTCTACTTTCTCATAACCTTCGTTTTTAAATAATTCCCATACCGCTTCTGTTTCGTAATGATTTACCTTACATCCCAGGGTATGAAATGCTACAGTTGGCATCAAAATCAATCCTTTCCATACTCTTGTTGTCTTTTATAATTCTAATGCGTACGAAATGGCACTTAAAATATAAATCGGTGCCGTTTCCGTCCTTAAAATACGTGGCCCTAACGCACAAGGTTTAAATCCTGATTGTAGTAATAATGTCTCTTCTTTTTCACTAATTCCACCTTCAGCCCCAACCACTAA
>JBHALC010000109.1:0-3896 GCA_041827565.1 Erysipelotrichaceae bacterium | reverse complement strand
TTAAATACTCTCTCACATTTTTCAATCCCACTTGCAGCTAATAAAATTTGTTTTGTTTTAATATCAATTTCATAATCATTTTGTTTTAATGTCTTCACAAATCGATCTGCTTGAACATATAAATTTCTAGTTTGTCTTTGACCTCCAGAAATAATTAATGGTGTTCTAGATTCATCAATTAAAATAGAATCAGCCTCATCCACAATTGCATAATTTAATCCACGCATTACTCGTTCTGAAACATCATTAACCATATTATCTCTTAAATAGTCAAATCCTAACTCAGAGTTTGTTGTATAAGTTACATCTGCATTATAAGCAGCTCTTTTCCCAGCATGAGTTAATTGTCTTAAGTTTACAGCAACACTAATTCCTAAAAACTCGTGTACTTCTCCCATTAAGCGAGCATCACGCTCTGCTAAATATTCGTTTACTGTAACAACATGAACCCCTTTTTGAGTTAATGCATTTAAATAAACACACATTACAGAAGTTAAAGTTTTACCTTCTCCTGTTTTCATTTCAGCAATATCTCCACCATGTAATACTAATGCTCCCATTAATTGCACAATATATGGAAACTCATTTCTTACACGATAACATGCCTCTCTACTTGTTGCAAAAGCTTCAACTAAAATATCATCTAAAGTTTCACCATTTGCTAAACGATTTCTAAATTCTTGTGTTTTGGCTTTTAATTGTTCATCACTTAATGCACGGTACTCATCTTTTAAAGCATCGATTTCATAAGCTTTTTTTCTTATTTTATCTACTACCCTTTTTTCAGGTGAAAATAAATTTTTTAAAAATCCCATTGTTTTTTCCTCCTTAATTAAGAAAAGAGTGGTTTTATCCACTCTTTTTATTATTTAACTACTTCAATATTTAAAGCTTGTAATCCACGTTCTGTTTCTGTTAATTCGAATTTAACTACATCGTCAGATTTTACAGTTTTAAACCCTTCCATCACTAATTGTGAATAGTGGAAGAATACGTCACGTCCATCTTCTAAAGTGATGAATCCGTATCCTTTTTCTTCGTTAAACATTTTAACTTTTCCTTGCATCAACCAATCCTATACCTTTCTATGTTGTTTGTTTATTAAACTACACAATAATATTATATAGGTTTATGCTAAAAAAAGCAATACTTTGAGTGAAATTTTTTTATAAATTTCGTTTTTTTTATTTTTATCGATATTCACAGTGTTTTTGTATCATAACAATACTAAAAATTGTAAGTATCATTACAATAGCATCTATGATTAATCCTATAACTAAATATGAGCCAAAGTAAGCTAATATCTCAAATATATATGGATTAAAATTGGATATAACTACAAAAAGTATAGTATATCCAAAACTAAAATTACCAAAAAATTGAGAAACCACAGTTCCAGTTACAAAAACAATAAATAAACCTAGTAATTCTTTTGAATCTTCTTGAATCATTACAACCGATTCTCTTGTAGAAGTCAACAATCCTATATTCCCTTTTAATGCTAATATTGGAACAAAAATAAACACAAATTTTGCTAGAATTAAGATTATTTTTGAAATATCATTTACTCCTTGTGCAAATCCTAATAAATATGAAATAAAATAAATAATAAAATTTAAATTAATATATCCCATAAATGCTAGAATTGTTGAATTTTCAAATTTATAACTAAGAATAATACTTCTATTTTCAAATATAATACGGTAAATAGACATAAATAATAATGCATCAATTAATGATAAAACTAGAGTATTTAAAATACTAAATATGCTATTCGATGATACCCCTATTCTTGAAAACAATACCATATATACAATTTTAGCGAATTGAATTAAGATATAGCTACCTACTAGCTTAAATCCTTTAGCTCTAATTACTAATAATGAATTTTGAAGTAATCGCATTAAACATTAAACCTAAAATGCATTACATCTCCATCTTGCACTTTATAATCCTTTCCTTCTAAACGCAATTTACCTGCTTCTTTTACTGCTTGCTCACTTCCTAAAGTATCAATATCTTCAAATGAGAATGTAGCTGCACGAATAAATCCTCTTTGGAAATCACTATGAATAATTCCTGCACATTCTGGTGCAGTCATTCCTTTCACAAATGTCCATGCACGAACTTCTTGTACTCCTGCTGTAAAGTATGTACATAAATTTAAAATATTATATGCTTTTTTAATTACTTGATCTAATCCTGATTCTTTAATTCCTAGTTCTTCTAAAAATTCTTGTTTTTCTTCTTTAGTTAAAGAAGATAATTCTTCTTCAATTTTGGCACAAATTGCTACTACTTCATTATTCTCACTTGCTGCATATTCTACAACTTTATTATAATTCTGGTTTGTAGTAGGATCATTAATTTCATCTTCACTTAAATTAGCAACGTAAATCATTGGTTTAGCAGTTAATAAATTATACCCATCTACAATTTTTTGCTCTTCTTTACTAAGTTCTAAACTACGAGCTGGTTTTGCTTCTTTTAGTACTTCATTTAGTTTATTTAATACTGCAACTTCTGCTAAAGCTTCTTTATCATTAGATTTTGCTTTTCTTCCTACTTTACTTAATCTATTTTCTACAGTTGTTAAATCAGCCATTATTAACTCAAAATTAATAATTTCAATATCACGAATCGGATTTACATCTCCTTCAACATGCGTAATATCCGTATCATTAAAACAACGAACAACGTGACAAATTGCATCTACTAAACGAATATGAGATAAAAATTGATTTCCTAATCCTTCTCCTTTTGAAGCACCTTTTACTAACCCAGCAATATCTGTAAATTCAAAAGTTGTATAAATTGTTTTATTGGGAATCATTAACTCCACTAAACGATCTACTCGATAATCTGGAACTTCAACTACTCCTGTATTTGGTTCGATTGTAGCAAACGGATAATTTGCTGCTTCTACTTGTGATTTTGTAATTGCATTAAATAATGTCGATTTCCCAACATTAGGTAAACCTACTATTCCTGCTGTTAATGCCATATTATACCTCCTGTTTTATTACTTTTTTTAATTTTTTATTAAATTCTATTCTTGGTAACAGTACTGTAGACCCACAACCTAAACATTTTAAGCGGATATCTGCACCCATACGAATAATTTTCCATTCCTTACTTTTATAGCAAGGATGTTCCTTTTTCAACTCAACGATATCATTTAATTTATAGTCCATTATACTCACCACCAATATACATTATACCAAAAAATAGCTCATTTTAACACTTTAACTATTTCAAAAAATAAATAGTCGAAAATTATTGTATCAACTATACAAATTTGCGGACAAAAAAAGCAATGTAAGCACTATAAAAAAAAGACTAAAAAAAGCTATAATAATACTGGAGGGAAGATAATGAAAAAACGAAATCGTATTTTATTGAAATTTTTAGTTGTGTTTGCACTATTCTTTGCAAATTTTAGTGGTATCGTATTTGCAAGTGGAAACGAAATTAAAATTCAATTTACACCAAATCAACATGATTTGGATAAAGAATGGAAAGTACATATGTGGATTCCGAACACAGACAAAGTCTATCCAAATAATGTGCTTACAAAAAACAATGATATATTTGAAACAACAATTCATACTGCCACAACAAATGAAGTTGGATATGTTGTTTATCATGGAGAGTGGGTTAAAGATTTAGGAAGTACAGATCGTAAAGCTCAAGTAACTCCTTTTACTACAATTAAGGTTACTCAAGGTGTAGAAGAAACACAGATTATTAATGAAGAAGTGAGCCAATTAATTGTACACTTTAAAAAAGATACTGCTCATCAACAACATGATTTTAATATTTGGATGTGGCATGAAGGAGAAACCGGAAAGCAAATTAACTTTACTGGTACAGATGATTATGGACAAGTTGCCACA
>JBHALC010000108.1:0-2851 GCA_041827565.1 Erysipelotrichaceae bacterium | reverse complement strand
CCTTAAAGCCATCAATCGAATAGCCAGTTGCCTTGATGACACGGCGGATGCCTGTTTTGCCTTTCATTTGGTTGGCGTAGGTGTTTTGGTTGGACATTGAGATACCAATCAGAATAAATGGTGACAAGAATAAATAGTGATGTCTTATTATATAAAGGATTGTTGATTTCGCAAAGTGATTTTATGAATTTTGACTGGAAAATAGGCAATAAAAAACGGCTATTTTCAAAATTGGGTGGAAATATCCATCTAAATAATATACGGATTAATCTTGTTAATCAAATATTGGGTTGATTGTGCGCAAGTTTCAAGTGCTTTTTTTGTTGCGATTGGTTGAATTATTTAACTTCACCCCATTGCATTTTCCATTCCTTAAGTGATCACCCATACCACTTTGTATCTGATTATCAAAAATTCATTTGATTTATTGACAATAAACCGAGTAGGCCTTGCAATCTCTACCAAAGTGTTAATATCAAGTGTGGAGTTTTGTTACCCATTCTGGAATAGCTCAATCACACAACCACTAAAACACCTTTTGTTTATTTAATATGATAATATGCGGTCACTAGTCTAACTTTGTGGTAGAATAACATCACCACATTATACTGAAAAAAACTATGCAAATCTCTTGCTGTTTTGTATATGTTTCCATTACAAGGAATTGGTGATTGCATTGAGGTTTCAGCCCAACTTACTACGGTTACCTTTTGTATTTCTACTACAGCATCGCTTAGTTAACCTATATCGGCTCAAATTATTAGAGATATGAACTTATGATATCAGAACCAATGAAATTAGTTATTAATCAATATCGAGCAATTGATACAGCTGAAATTCAATTAAATGGATTAACTGTTGTTTCTGGTATTAATGGGTGTGGTAAGAGTATAATTTCAAAAATGTTACATAGTGTTTTTGAAATTAGTAATGATTTTTACCCTATAGTTAGACTTAATAATCTTGAACGATTAGAAGAATATTATAAATTGCTTTCCTATATCGTGCAGGGTATTCGTATGCATTATTATTTTGAGGGCTTAACAGAAAATAAGAATAAATCTTACCTTGCTCAATTTGATAAACTTGAGGAAGATTTAACTATTATTAAATTAAATAATAAGTTTGCTAAGGAAGATATTAATGAAATAATTGAGAAAATTAAAAAATTAATTGATGAAGTAGTGGAATTGCATTTAGATAATAAAGAAATTTCGATAAGCTCTTTTTCTATTATGCATATTATTTCACATCAAAAAGAAGAATTTGGTTTTACGAATAAGAATGCTAACGAAATTAGCGAAATTCAAGAATTTTTTGAATTTGTGAAAAATGATATTGAAAAAATCATAAATAAAATTTATGAAGAAGCTTTTGTGACTCGACCAAAAAAATATTTATTGGATAGATTACCTTTGCTATTTCATACCAATGAACAACCTACTCTGCTTGAGCTGTATGAAAAAGGTACTACAATTATTGATAAAGAAAGAGGCAGTATTTCCAATCCATATTTTATTAAAAATGTTGTTTATTTGGATACACCTATGGCTTTCCAAAGTAGCAGTACCGTGCGTGAACATTGGAATAAATTAAATCAATTATTAGTTAAAAAGATGTCTAGTGAACAATTATTGCCAGAAGGTAATAAAAAAATTTGTGATATGATTTTAAAAATTCTTGGCGGCGATATTGATATCAATAGCAACAATCGAATTATTTTTTCTAAGAAAAATGATAGTTTGAAACTAGATTTAATTGATTGTGCTACAGGTGTTCAATCTTTGAGTATTCTTTATGCTTTATTAAACAATAATAGTATTAATGATAATACATTGTTAATTTTGGATGAACCAGAGGTGCATCTACATCCTCAATGGATCACTGAATTAGCAAGAGTACTGATTCTCATTAGAAAATACGTAAAATGTCATATTTTTATTTCCACCCATAGTCCTGATATGATTAGGGGGTTGAGATATTTAGCAGAAAAAGAAGATTTGCTAGATGACTTGAACTTTTTTCTTGCAAAAGAATCTGAAAATCACGTTGGTAAATTTAATTATATCAATTTAGAAAATAAAATTGGGGATATTTTTGAGTGTTTTAATCGGTCATTTGAAAAGTTGGATTCAATGATAGAGGAAGATAAAGCATGAAATTCTCACAAGAAAACACTTTAAAGTTCATTCAGCATTCTGACTTATTTCCCTCAGAGGTTCATTCCAAGGAAGGGTTAACTTTCACATTACAACATATACATTGCTGTTTAAAAATTTCTATTATGAGGGATTATAAAGATTTTACTCAAAGTTCTGATGCAAATGTATTGGATCAAAAATATTATCCTTTAATAATAGATGGCGATAAACTAAAAGTTAATTATAGCTCGATAACAGGGGATTCGAAAAACTCTGTAGATGTGGTATTTGTTACGGAGGGCAATGATTTAATATTTACAGAATATAAGTTTAATAAAATATCCTTTAATAAAATTTTTAAAACATTGTCAAATAAAATTAATGATTTTAAGGAAATATTATCTCCTTTACAGGAAAAATATAGTTTTCACTCCATATGTTATGTATTATATAAAGCAGAGGATATTGAACAGGTTAAAAGCATTTATCGTCAAAAATGTGATGAGATTGATGATCTAGAAAATATTTATAAAAAATGTCAGCCTATGTCTCTTGAGGAGTGGTATGGTAAATTTTTTGGTGGACAAATGCAAAGCCATTTTTTTGAATGTGTGCCAACGCATTGAACAAGAACAACCCGACAATTTAGACGCGCTGTATGCCATCACGCACGAAGCCACCGAGCAACTCAATGAATTGCAAGATGAATT
>JBHALC010000107.1:0-6405 GCA_041827565.1 Erysipelotrichaceae bacterium | reverse complement strand
CCCATTTGGTCTTGAATATCTACATAAGCATGATGTTTAATTAATAATTCTACAATTCTTGTATGTCCTAAAAATGCTGCACGAGCTAAACTACTTCTTCCTTTATTATCTTTTGCATTCACATTTATTCCCGAAATCAATAATTTTTTGCAAATATTTAAATTATCGCGTTTACTTGCACCCATTAAAGCATTTCTTCCTCGTTTATCTACTAAATTTACATCTGCACCATAATCTAATAGTAATTGTACAATATCTTTGTAGCCTCGTTTTGCACTACGCATTAATGGTGTTCTACCATCTTCATCTTGATAATTCACATCTGCACCTTGACGAATGGCACTTGATGCTAAAGCAACATCCCCGCTACCACAAGCATCCCAAAGTTGTTTTTCAATTAAGTTCATTTCCTTTTTCCTCCTTTGCAACTTAAAATAAAACAAAAGCACGTAAAAATTACGTGCTTAGAATAGACATAGAAAGAGTATCGTTATTTACATCATATACAATGTTTTTTACATCTTCGTAGTACATAAACAACACCCCTTTCTGGTATTTTTATTATACCATAAAGATTATGTTTTGTAAACGCTTTTTTAGAAAAATTAATATATTTTATCTACTTGGTAATTTAGCAGCAATAAATGGTGCTAATTCAGCTGCAAAGTTCTCTGCATTTAAAGTTTGAATATAAATTGATCCAGTTCCAGTAAATGTATTTACTAATCCTTCTCCTGTTCCCATTGATTGGAAGAATGTATTTTCAAAGTGTAAATTATAGTCTAAATTTTTATCCCATGCTAAAACATGTCCATTATCTATTGTAATCGATTCATTGTGTAAATCAATTCTTTGAATATCTCCAAATGCATTAATTAGCATTCTTCCCTCACCTTCAGTTGTCATTACAAATAGACCCCCAGTTCTAGAGAAAATGGCTTTCCCTAAATTTTGTCTTTCCATTTTATAACGACAAGACCCATCTAATGCCAAGAATGCTCCATCATTTAAGCGATATTGTGTTGCACCTACTTCTAATACTTGAATTTTTCCAGGTGCTTTCGGTGCTAATAAAATACTTCCACTTTGATTTGCAACTACTTCAGTCACAAAAATATTTTCATTCGATACAATACTTCTTCCTACTGCACTTAATAATTTACCGAATACATTATTTCCTTCTGCATTTAATCTTGTTTTTAATTCTAAACCAGGTGTACGATAAATCATTGCTCCTGATTCAATATAGCATTTCTCTCCAGCTTCCATTGTAACTTTTGCACTTGGAAAGCTTGAATTTGTTACTTCAATTTGAATTCGATTATCCATACTATTATTTGTATGAAATTTAATTCATACTCTCCTTTCTTTGTATTTGTTTTTTTATATGCTTTTTCTTTTCTAAATTAAATGAAAAGTTTTATTTAATAACCTCTTAGTTTTAAAAAAGTTTTTCATTATCATTACCTAGAGAAAATCCCATTTCATTTTTTAAAAGATAACCTTCAATTTTTTCTTTAAGATTTAAAATTTGGTCATTTTTTACCCATAAAAGTTTCGCAATTTATAGTTTCCAATACACATAACATTATAAAAACCATTGAGATTCTAAAAAACAATTAAGATAAACTATCACTTCATTACACTTTCCTAATACAAAGGTCAATCTAGAAATATTCTTAATATTAAACCACACTATAAGTTCTAATTTCCAACAGCTCACCTTCATTAATTCTATGCTACTTTCAACTTATTGTATTTTCAAATGTTTTTGAATCGCATGATATGTTTCTTTTACTCGATTCCATTCATCATCAGTTAAATCCTGTTGATTATTCAAATAATCTTTTGTAAGTAAAATTTGATATTTAAAAATAGGAATTCCCTTAGAATTATGTCCTTTAGGTGTTTTTCTAACCCATGTTGGATGATAAATAATTTCATCTAATTGTGCTTTTTCATCATTTTTCTTCGAAATGTGTGCTTCTATAATTACTCCTCGTTCTGTCCATTCTTTATTCATTGTATCATCCATTGTTTCAATTCTTTGGTTTGAAATTAAATTTCCCATTGAATAAATGATGTATTTATTTGTATTATCTTTTTTTATCATTTCTGTAGTTTGAACAACATGTGTGTGATTACCAAATACTAAATCTGCTCCCCATTCTACCATTTTATGATAAAGTTGTTTTTGGTTTTCATTAGGTTCTAAATGATATTCATCCCCCATATGTGGAAAAGCAACGGTAATATCTGCTTTATTTTCAGCTTCAATTAAATCTTGTTTTATTTTTTCTTTATCTAGATAATGTAACATATCTTCTTTATCTGTAGTACATTTGCCTCCATACCATTAAACCCATAAGTATATGCTACAAACGCTACTTTTATTCCTTTAACCTCTTTAATAATCACTCGTTCATTTTTTTCAACACTGACTCCAATTGGAGTAATACCCACATCTTTAAAGTATTTATATGTGCTTATTAGTCCTTCAATATTTGAGTCTAAAATATGATTATTAGCTAAAGACATCACATCATATCCAGCATCCGCTATATTTTTAGCTATAATCTTCGGAGCATTAAATAATGGATATCCATTTAAAGGATAATTTTCATTAATACTCCCTTCATAATCACCAATTGCAAGATCCATACTTGATATTAAAGGTTTAATTTTTTCATAGTTTTCACTAAAATCATAACCACCCTCTGTCTGAGCACTACGAATCAATCCAATATGATATAGTAAATCTCCATTTGCGGAAATTTTAATTTTTTTAATTATATCTTCTTTTGTTTTTTCTTCAACTACTTTTGGTGTTTCTTCTATTACTTCTTTCTTTTGATTCGAATTGCCAACTAATTTTAATAATCCAAAAATCAACATAGAAAAAACAGCAATCAATAAAACTAATGTAATTAGTAAATTTCTAATATTTAATCTTCTTTTCATTATCTCTCTCTTTAAAAATCAACTTGATCACTATCAATTCCCGCTCCAGCAAAAAATGGTAAGTTATCAATTAATTCTATATCTCCTTTACTTATTTTAAAATCAAATACTTCTTTATTGGAACTCATTCTTGCTTCATTTAAAGATTTAGGTAAAGGGCAAATTCCCTTTTCTACACACCACCTTATACATAGTTGTGCAATTGATTTATTATATTTTAAACTTAATTCTTTCAATAGTTCACTATCAAAAATTTTTCCATTAGCAAGTGGACTCCAAGCTTGTACTAAAATATCATTTTCAACGCAATATTCATATATCTCACTTTGATTAAATCCAGGGTGGACTTCAATTTGGTTAACCATTGGTTTAACTCTAGAATTCATTAAAACTTTCAAGTGTTTAACCTGAAAATTAGAAACTCCAATTGACTTAATTTTTCCTTCTAAATACAAATCAATCATTGCATTCCAAGTATCTAAATTAATTTCATTGTAGTTTTCAAATTGTTTGGAGTTAGCTGGCCAATGAATTAAATATAAATCTATATACTCTGTATTTAGTTTTTTTAGTGTTTCATAAAACGCATTTTTTGTTTTCTCATATCCTCTTTCACTATTCCATACTTTACTTGTAATAAACAGATTTTCTCTTTTAACTCCACTTAATTCAATCGCTTTAGCAACACTCTCTTCATTTCCATAAATCGAAGCTGTATCAATATGAGTATATCCTACTTTAATAGCAGTGCTTACTGCATTTATACACTCATCGCCATCTTTAGTCTGCCAAGTGCCATAACCTATTTTAGGAATTTCAATTCCATTATATAATCTATATTTTTCCATATCTTTCCTCCTTGGTTATATTTTATCACATTTTTAAAATATTTGTGTAAAAAAATTGAAAGACATCATTTTGATGCCTCATAAATAAATATGCAGTAAATTATAAAGTTTGTAGATACTCTAATAATGAGTTTGTGATTTTACGATATGAACTATCAATAAATGACATGAAAATTTCACCTTTTTGATTTTGCCATATACAAATCCCTTCATATCCTGTATCTTCAATCAAATAAAAATCATCTGGAATTTTAGACAATACCTCTTTATTTCTTAACGTATTTTTTATTACATCAAAATAAATATTATCAGTTACTCCTTGTATTTCATGGCCATTAAAAACAATACTTGAATACCTTTTTGTATATACTTTAAATTCATCACTAAATTTAATCATTAATTTTGATTCAGCATTAATAATTTCATCAAACGTTGCACCATTTCCATGAGTAAAATCTATCAAATTATCTAATTTAGTTAAGTCCATATTAATTCCTACTCACTTTCTCATAATATTCTAAATATTCTAACACATCCTTCCATCTTTGTACTTTTTCTGGAGTCCATGCTGATCCAATTTGAGAATGAACTCCTTTTTCAATTGATGGATCGTGTAATATCGCATTTACACCAGAACCACGATGTTGAGAAAAAGATAAAGTTGCTACTGTTCCATCAACTTCATGATTTAAGTGATGCAATTCAATTTTTTCGTTTGTAATTTTATCAACTGGTGATCTTCCTAATCTCATTAATTCACGATTTGTTAAATATTTTCCATCATTTTGTAAAACTTTATGGTCTAAATCAATATCTTTAATCAAATAATTCTTATTTTTAATAACAACATGTTTTAATCCCGCATTTTTGTAAACTTCATATTGATCCATATTTTTAATACTTTTAATTACATCAGATGGCCATTTACTTTCCTTTTGAATTTTAGCAACTTCATTCAAAGAAAGTCCTGCCTTTCTTCCACGATTTAAATCAAAAAATTTACTTGTACCACCAGTTACAGCACCTGTAATTGCTCCCCACTTAAATCCTTCACTTGCTCCTAGTGCAGTATCTGAAAGAATTTTATCCATACTTTCTCCATTCATTGAAGACGCAACTGCTTTAGAAACACCTCCAAAAACTGCACCTGATGCACCAAAAGTTGTTGCACCCTTAGCAGAAGCGGCAAAAATAACATTTACTGCGGTTGGGGCTCCTGCTCCACTTGTTAATACTGAAACTGTAACACATACTAAAATCACACCAGATCCAATAGCAACATTTTTAATTACTTTATCTAATTGATTATCAAAATTCTTAAATTCTCTAACTGTAGTTTTTCCATTTTCATCCGTTGTAAATAGATATTTAGCGCCTTGAAATTCTTTATCTAAATCTTTTAAATTAAATCCAAAATATAAATTAGATTGAGAATTAAATGCAAGTTCATCTAAATATTCTTTTGAAATATATTTAGCTTGTACATTCTCCACAAAAAACTGATCACTATCAAATCTCTGCACTAAATCTTGATAAACTGCATTTTCAATGTATGGTAATAAATCTGGATTATCTAGTCTATCTCCCTTTTCTTGTAAAAAGGATAACTTATCGAATTCTTCATTCACAATTTTATCTTTAATACTAGCTGAATTAGTTTGATTTAAATTACATCCACTAATAAAAATCGTAAACACTAGCAATAATAGTATCATTTTTTTCATATTACTACCTCTTCACACCTTTTCTTTTTAGATAAATATATCCAACAACTCCTAATAATCCAACTGATACAACACTTCCTATAATCCATACAATACCATCTTTTTTGGTTGATTCCACATTAGTTGTATTTAATTCTTGATTTGGTTTTGCAACTAATTGCTCATAGTCAATACCCGTCTGAACACTTTGTTGTAAAAGTTCATCTTTACCAACATATATTTTTTTTACAGTTGTTAAATCTGTGTAGTTATTTTTTACTGTAATCGTATAAATACCTTCATCCACAAATTCTTGTTTATCTTTCACAATTGTGTTAAATCTTACATCATTTTCTAACTTGTTACTACTACGATTTAAAACCTCTTTTTTCACAAATACATCTAAATATCTTGACTTTGCTAAATCAAGATAAAACCCATTTTCAGTACTACTGGCATTGGTTAACTCCTCATTTGTTTTGACATCAAAAGGAAAAACCATACTATTTCCATTTCTAACTTTAAACTTAATAAAAATTTGATAATTTGTATATTTATTAAATATTGATGTAATATTTTTATTTTCAATTTCGTAGTCTAAAGCAATCTCATAATCACCTTCTTCTGATAAAATAAGATCCTTTTCATCACCATTAGAAACAATTTTTGTTAAATAATCACGATGAACATTTATCTTTGTATCACCTTGAAAATTAGTATGCTTAATAATTAAAGCTCCTTTTCCAAAACCTTCCTCTTCTTTTTTTATCCCAAAATATTCATCTCTACCATCTGTATCATTACTAATTACATAATTAGAATCATTATTGAACCTATTAATATCTTGTTCTATTTTAAATGATAATTTAATACTATCACCTACATTTTTTAAT
>JBHALC010000106.1:0-16610 GCA_041827565.1 Erysipelotrichaceae bacterium | reverse complement strand
ATCGTAGTACTTATGAAATTGATTTAGAAAACAATAAATTGAAATTTATTCAAAATGGCAAGTATTTAGGTGGAAACCAAAAAATAGTTGAGAAAGAAATTGAAATTTTAAGAGTTTATGAGTATCAAAGATTTCCATTTCAATATCTAGGATTAGAAATTGGGATCATTGCATTTATTATTTATCGAAAAAGAAGATACTATCGTAGATATTATAGATAAAAAATAGTTAGAAAAAATCTAACTATTTTTTATTTATAATAAAAAAGCTGTTTTAACACAGCATAAGGTATTTGATTGGTGCGGATGAAGGGACTCGAACCCCCACGGTTACCCGCCAGATCCTAAGTCTGGTGCGTCTGCCAATTTCGCCACATCCGCGAGTACTAAAATATTATATAATTTTTTTTTATAAAAAGCAAGTAATTTTATTTTGGTGGAGATGAGGGGAGTCGAACCCCTGTCCAAAAACCGTTCCTGATAGTGCCGTCTACAGTTTAGTTTATTTTAATACAATATTATTTGAATAAACACAAAATAATAAGGTGTGTTCCATAAGATTTCAATAAATAAACTGAAACGATTTATTTATCTATTCTTGTAGATTTATCAGTCAACGAACTATCCAAGAAAAATAGATCGTGAAGGCTGCGAATCAGTATTTAGATTATTAAGCAGCGAATGCTACATTTTGGTTGAATCCAAAAGTGTTAGCTAAAAAGTTTTTTCCGTTTATTTTTGATTGGTCTTATCGTGTACCAGACGACTGCTGTCACCATTAAACGCATCTATTCTTGTCGAAACCATGACATCCCCATATGCACTATTCTAACAATATTCTTTTTTTTTGTAAAGCAAAATAATATTTTTTCTATTGGACTTGTTTACTTTAAAAATGATATAATAATATAAAGGTAGGTGTTTTTTTATGCTTAAAAATTTGAATCCAGAGCAGTATGAAGCAGTAACGAGTGTTGAGAATCATTTATGTATTATTGCAGGAGCAGGAAGTGGTAAAACTCGAGTGATTACAACGCGTATCGCTCATTTAATTCAACAACATTTTATAAAAGATTATCGTATTTTAGCAATTACTTTCACAAATCGTGCTGCAAATGAAATGAAAGAACGCCTTGAAAAATTAATTCCGAATTCTAATATTAATGCAATGACAATTCATGCGCTTTGTGTTCGTATTTTAAGAGAAGAAATTAAACATTTAGGTTATCCTAGTCAATTTACGATTTTGGATAATGATGATCAAAAAAGAATTATCACAAATATTATAAAAGATAAAAAAATAGATATGGATAGCTATAAAGTAAGTGATGTTATTGCTTTTATATCTAACAATAAAGTAGAAAATGTATCTACTAGTGAAGCGTATAAATATTCAAAAACAGATAAAGCAAAATTGTTTGCGACACTATATGAAAAATATGAAAAAAGACTAGCACAATTACAGAGTTTAGATTTTAACGATTTATTGTTGTTTGCGAGAAAAGTTTTATTAATTGAAGAAGTAAAACTAAAGTGGCAAAAACGTTTTTCATTTATTCATGTTGATGAGTTTCAGGATGTGGATTCAATTCAATATGATATTATAAAATTATTAGTAGGAGAACAAAGTAATCTTTGTGTAGTAGGAGATCCTGATCAGTGTATTTATACTTGGCGTGGTGCTAAAATGCAGTTTATTTTACAATTTGAAAAAGATTTTCCCAATGTAAAGACGATTATTTTACATCGTAATTATCGTTCTACCCAAGAGATTTTAAATGCTTCAAATTCATTAATTGCTAAAAATCAGAATCGAATTGAAAAAAACCTTGTTTCAGAAAATGATAAAGGAAGTAAAGTAGTACATTTTAGTGGTAATAATGAGAATGAGGAAACAAGTTTTATTATTGATAAAATCAGAAATATAAAAAAAGAAAATCATTCATATAATGAAATAGCGATATTATATCGTTCTAATTTTTCTTCTCGTTCAATTGAAAAAGCATTAGTTGATGCTAAAATACCGTATACAATTCAGGGAAGTATTCGTTTTTTTGAGCGAGCAGAAATTAAAGATGCATTATCTTATTTAAAAATGCTGGTAGATAGTGCTTCAATTGATTTAGCATTTGATCGTATTATTAATATTCCTCGTAGAGGGATAGGAGATAAGACATTAGCTAATATTCGAGAAATTTCGATTAATGAGCATATTTCAATGTATGATGTTATTAAAACTTATAATTTTGCAACTGGAAAAATAAAAAGATCATTAGAAGGTTTTGTAGCAATAATTGAAAAATACCGTAATAAATTAAATGAGTTAAAGCTACATAAATTGTTGGGATTATTATTAGCAGAAGTAGGTTATTATGCAATGCTTCAAGATGTGAATGATGAAGAACGCATTGAAAACTTAAAATCTTTACTTCAGGATATTGAAAATTATGAGGAAAATAATCCAGAAAATGGAATAGAAGAGTATTTACAAGAAGTAGCATTATATTCAGAGAAAAAACAACAAAATTTAGAATCTGTTTCTTTAATGAGTGTTCATGCAGCTAAGGGAAGTGAATTTGATTATGTATTTATTTTTAATATGTCTGAGGGAATCTTTCCAAGTGAGAGAAGTATTATGGAATCAGATGTAGAAGAGGAAAGAAGAATTGCATATGTTGCGATGACAAGAGCAAGAAAGCAATTATTTTTATGTGAAAGTAGAGGTTTTCACTTTAACCGTGATAAAATGAAAACAACTTCACGTTTTATTAAAGAAATTGACTCAAGATATTTATCTTCAGAAACTAAATCAATACTTAATAAACCAATTATTGCCAAATTAGGTACAACTAATAATTTAGCTAAAGGGAATAAAATTGTGCATAATCATTTTGGAAATGGAATTGTATTATCAATAGAAGGAAATTTAGCTACTATTGCATTTTCGCATCCACATGGAATTAAGAAATTATTGGCGTCACATCCAGCAATTAAAAAGAGGTAATTATGAAAGAAAGAATGAATCAACTACAAGAAATGCTTCAAAAATGGTCTAAAGAATATTATCAATTGGATGAACCAAGTGTTAGTGATCAAACTTATGATGAAGCATTGAATGAATTAATTGAATTAGAAAAACAATATCCTCAGTATAAAATTGAAAATTCAATTACGCAAAAAGTAGGGTATGTTGTATTAGAAAAATTTGAAAAAGAAGAGCATCGTGTACGTATGTATTCTCTTGGAAATGCCTACAATGAGGAACAACTATATGCTTTTGAAAATCGAATTATAAAAGAAGTAGGTCCAATTGAATTTGTAGTGGAGCTAAAAATTGACGGGTTAGCAATGTCGTTAGTTTATGAAAACCAATCATTATCCAAAGCAATTACTCGTGGTGATGGTTTTATTGGAGAAAATGTGACACATAATATCCAAACAATTTATAGTATCCCTAAAAAAATAGATTATGACTTTACTGTTCGTGGTGAAGTTTATATGAATAAAAAAACTTTAGAAAAAATTAATGAGGAACGATTTAGTAATAACGAGGTTCCTTTCGCCAATTGTCGTAATGCGGCAGCAGGTAGTATTCGACAATTAGATGCACAAATTGCAGCAAAGCGTGATTTACAGGCATTTTGGTATTCATTAGTGGATGCTTCTAATTATGTAGATACTCATTATGAAATGTTGCAATTATTAGAAAAACAGGGATTTAAAGTAAATCCTTATTATAAAAAATGTGAATCAATGAAAAAAGTCATTGAATATATAAAAGAATTAGAAAAATTACGATTTGATTTAGACTATGATATTGATGGAATTGTTGTTAAGGTGAATGATCTAAGAATTCAAGAAGAACTAGGATACACTAATAAAGTTCCAAAATGGGCAATTGCGTATAAATTTGCAGCTGAAGAAGTAACAACTCAATTAGAAGATATTATTTTAACAGTAGGTAGAACAGGAAAAATTACACCAAATGCAAAATTATCGACAGTTCAAGTTGCAGGGACAAAAGTTAGTGCAGCTCAACTACATAATTTTGATTTAATTAAAGAAAAAGATATTCGTATACAAGATTATGTTATTGTGCGTAAAGCTGGGGAAATTATTCCAGAAGTAATAGGTGTGGACTTTAGTCAAAGAAAAGATCAAAAACCTTATTCTATTCCTACTCATTGTCCAGTTTGTCATAGTGAAATCGTTCAATTTGAAGATGAAGTCGATTATTACTGTATTAATAATGATTGTGATGCTAGAATTGTTCAGTCATTAATTCACTTTGCGTCGAAAGATGCAATGAATATTGATGGATTAGGAGATAAAATTGTTGAGCAATTTTATCAGTTAGGATATTTAAAAACGATTGAAGATTTATATACTTTAAAGTTTAAAAGAGAGGAATTAGTAGTATTACCTGGTTTTAAAGAAAAATCGATTGATAAATTATTAGAAAATATTGAATTAACGAAAACAAATCGTTTTTCAAAATTACTTTATGCCTTAGGAATTAGAAATATTGGAAGTAAATCAGCTCAAATTTTAGCTAGTCACTATCCTAATATAGAACTACTAAAAAATGCATCTATGGAGGAGATTGCTTCAATTCGTGATTTTGGAGAGACAAGGGCAAAATCAGTACATTTATTTTTAAATAATGAATCTAATTTACATCTAATTGAAAAATTAAGTGAATTTGGAATAAATATGATTGAAGAAATTGAAGAAAAAATTGAATCAATTTTTTCGGGTAAAACGATAGTGATTACTGGAACTTTTGGTATGAATCGAAAAGAAATTGAAGAAATATTATTATCACATAATGCTAAAGTAAGTGGCTCTGTTTCTAAAAAAACGGATATTGTATTATATGGAGAATCTGCAGGATCAAAATATGATAAAGCAGTTTCTTTAGGTGTGAAAGTGATGGATGAAAAAGCATTTTTAGAGGTGATTCAAAATGAAAAAAATTAGCTTACTTCTTTTAGTTTTAATATTAGTAGGATGTAATGCAAGTCAAGATATAACCCAAACTACTAAAAATTATAGTGATGCACTTACAAGTGGAGATTATCGATTTGTAAAGGATACAAAACTTTCTACCGTTCGTGATGCACATAAAGAGAGACAGCGAACAAAAAAAGATATTGATGCTATTCGAAGAGGAATGTTGGAAATATCAAAACTACATTTTCCAGTAAATCAGTTTTTATTGAATGAATTAGATATTTTAAGTTTTGATCGATTAACAAGTGTAGGTACTTATGGTTTTGATGATATAGCGTTATTAGATTATGCTAGTGATTCTAATCCATATGGTTTAAATCCTTTTAAAGATAAAGAAATTTCTTTAGGAAATGTTACATTAAAAGGTCCAGAATTAATTACGGATTTATTTGAACTTGATTTTGTGAAAGAAAATGATAAAGCAAATCAAATTTCAGGAATGACAACAACACTTGTTTTGGCTAAACAACCATTTAATCAAGAAAATAAAGAAGTAATAATACCTGAAGAGGCATTAATTGAATATGGAAAAGAAGCAAGTAATAAGTTACAAAATTATTTAAGTACACTTCCACAATTAACAGGTATTCCTATTGTGGTAAATTTATTTGTTGCTGAAAGTAATGATATTAATGTCCCAGGTAGATTTGTTGGGTATACGACCTATGATAAAGGTAATTCGAAATATACCGAAGTCAATGAAGTATATTACTATTTAGGTAGTGAGGAAGCAAAAAAATATAATGGAGATTTAAATAATTTATTTACTGTTTATTCTACTGAATTAAACAAAGTATTATATGAAAATGTGGGAGTAGTAGGATTAGTTCGTATGGTAAATAATCAAATTTCAAATTTAACTATTGAAATCAATGCACAATTTAAATCTTTTGTAGAGGAAGAAATATTACTACAAAAAATTAATGAATCTTTTGCTTTATTAAAAGACAATAGTTATCAAACGATTGTAACATTAAAAGATGTAAATGAAATCAAAGCAATATTTGAGAGAAAAGCAAATCAATCGAATGTAATTTCGATTAGGAGGTAATAATGAAAAAAGAAGAAATTCAAAAATTAGCAAGTCAATGTATGTTTGAATTTAATGATGATGAAATTGAATATGTAAATGCAAGTTTTGATACATTAAAAAAACAAATTTTAGTTTTAAATGAAATAGATACAGCTGGAATTGAACCAATGATTTATCCGTTTGAGCAACCTGTATTTTATTTAAGGGATGATAAGAAAAGTAGAGAAATTTCAAAAGAAGAAGTTCTTAAAAATGCAACTCAAAAAAATGAAGACTTTATTAAAGTTACAACTAAGGTGGTGAAATAATGAAAATTAGTGATATTAATATAGAAAATTTTGAAGAAAAAGCACTTGAAATTCAAAAAAAATTGGAAGAAACACAGTCATTATATAATGCCAATGTGACAATATGTGACGTTAAGAGTCAAATAGAAGAGCTGAAAACGAGAAATAAAGATTTACCATTATATGGTGTATGTATTGGAATAAAGGATAATATCAATACTAAGGGGATTAGAACTACTGCATCAAGCCGTATTTTAGATAATTATATTCCAATTTATGATGCAACGATTATCAAAAAATTAAAAGAAGCAGGGGCGATTATTGTTTCTAAAACAAGTATGGATGAATTGGGTATGGGTGGAACAAACTTAAATGCTTATACAGGAAGAACATATAATCCCTATGATGTAACTCGTATTACAGGAGGTTCTTCAGGAGGGAGTGCGGCATTAGTTGCGGCAGACATTGTACCGGTAACTTTAGGAACAGATACAGGGGATTCGATTCGCAAACCTGCTAGTTACTGTAATTTAGTTGGATTAAAACCAACTTATGGAAGAATTTCACGATTTGGGGTTATTCCATATGCATCTAGTTTAGATCATGTTGGTTTTTTTACCAATACTTTAGCAGATAGTGCATTAATGCTTTCGTTAACTGCGGGACGAGATGATTTAGATGCAACTAGTTTATTTGATGAAGTAATAGATTATACTAAAATAACAGGGAATGTACAAGGGAAAAAAATTGCAATTTTACAAAATGTGCAAGATTGTATAGATAACGAATTAATGATAAACCAATTTGATAATTTAGTTCATTATTTACAATCTCAAGGTGCAATTGTGGAGAAAGTTTATTTTGATGAACGAAATTTAAAAGCATTATTACCGACTTATTTAATTATTGCTAATGCTGAGGCAAGTGCAAATCATTCAAATTTAGATGGAATTAAATTTGGAATGCAAGAAGAAGGGAATACATTAGAAGAAATCATGGTTAATACTCGAACAAAAGGATTTTCAAAACAAGTTCGAACTAGATTTTTAATGGGAGCTTATTCTTTGGACACTGATAATCAAGAATTTATTTTTAAAAAAGCACAACGTGTTCGTAGAGTAATTGTGAATGAATTAAATGAAAAATTAAGTGGCTATGATGCTTTACTATGTCTAGCAGCTTCTAGTGTTGCTCCAACACCAGAAGCACTATCAAATCAGGAAGAGCTATCTTCTAAATATTTAATCGCTGAAAATAATATGCTTTTAGGGAATTTTAGTGGATATCCATCAGTAACAATTCCATTAGGATTTGAAGGTCATTTACCATTTGGAGTATCTTTATTGTCTCATGCTAAAAGAGAAGATTTATTATTTGAAATTGGATTGAAAATTGAAGAATTTTCAACAAAGAAAGGAGAGTAATATGTGCTTTGAAGTTATAATTGGAATTGAAATTCACTGTGAATTAAAAACTAAAACTAAAATGTTTTCGAGTGCAAAAGTAGATGCAAATGCTCAACCTAATACATGTGTAAATGAAATAGACTTAGCACATCCTGGAACATTACCAACAATTAATAAAGAAGCAGTACAATTAGCCATTAAAGCATGTAGTGCCACAAATTGTTCAATTGACCGTTTATTAAAATTTGATCGCAAAAACTATTATTACTCTGATTTACCAAAAGGATTTCAAATTACTCAGCAATTTTATCCGATAGGACAAAATGGATTTGTGGAGATAGGAAGTAATCGCAAGAAAATTAGAATTAATCGAATTCATTTAGAAGAAGATACAGCAAAACAGTATCACTTAGAAGAAACATTAATTGATTATAACCGTGCTGGAGTTCCATTAATTGAAATTGTAAGTGAAGCAGATATTAGAAGTAGTGAAGAAGCTTGCCAATATGTAGAGGCAATTCGTTCAATGATGTATTATTTAAATGTTAGTGATGTAAAAATGGAAGAAGGAAGTTTAAGATGTGATGTTAATATTTCGCTTCGTCCATTTGGATATGAAGGTTATGGACCAAAAGTTGAAATTAAGAATTTAAACTCAATTTCTAATGTTGCAAAATCGATTGAATATGAAATTAAAAGACAATCAAAGATGATTTTAAATAATGAAGAAATTGTTCAGGAAACTCGTCGTTATGATGAAAGTGAAAAAGTAACGAAATCAATGCGTAAAAAAGAAGGAAGTGTTGATTACAAATATTTCCCAGAACCAAATTTAGTACCAACTTTAATAGATGAAAATTGGATGAATGAAGTAATTGAACAGATGGAAGAATTGCCTGAACAAAGAAAGCAAAGATATATTGCTCAGTGTGAGTTAAGTGAATATGATGCTTCTTTATTAATCGCAAATAAAGAATTAGCAGATTTATTTGATGAAGTAAGTCAATACTCTAAACAATACAAGTTAATCACTAATTGGATTATGGGTGAATATAGTTCGTATATTAATAAAACTAAAGATCATAAATTAGATGCTGAACAATTTGCCATTTTAATTGAAATGATTGTGAGTAAAGAAATTTCTTCAAAACAAGCAAAAGAAATTTTTGAAGAAATTATGCAGGGGAAAAAGACAAAAGAAGTAGTGTCTGAAAAAGGAATGCAACAAATTAGTGATACTTCTAAAGTACAAGAATTGATTAATCAAGTACTTGAAAATAATCAACAGTCAATTGATGATTATAAAAATGGTAAAGATCGTGCATTAAAATATTTAGTTGGACAAATTATGAAAGAATCTAAAGGGCAAGTGAATCCACAAATGGCAAATGAGTTGTTACTAGAAGCTTTGAAAAATAGATAGTATTTTACTATCAATATAAAAAAGTGTATAATAATGGTATGTAAGGAGACGAATTATGGAAAATAATGAGGTATTACAAGAAACAAATCAAGAAACAATTGTGATGATTAAGCCTAGTAAAGAAGAAATTGAAATGAAAAAAGATCCAAAACCAAAAAAGAAGTTTAGAATAAATTTTGTAGGGATAGTAGGTGTAATTGTACTAGCGATATTACTATATTTTGGTTATAATATTTATCAAAGTTTTGTTGATGGTGGAGGGGCACCAGTAGTTGGAAATCGATTTAATAATGCACTAGATCCTAAAATTGAAAAAGAAGTTTTAACAGGATTAAAAGAGAAATTAAAGTTAGAGGGAGTTCAAGTAGTGGAAGTAAATTTAACTTCAGCTACATTACGAATCACTGCTGATTTAGAGGATCAGTATTCTTTAGATGATGTAAAATCAAAAGTTGAAGAATTAAAACAAATCGTTGCAACAGATTTACCATTTGATAAGTATTTTACAAATAAAGAGAGTACGAAGATGTATGATTTTGAATTATATGCTTATAATGTTTTAAAAGCCGATGAAGGACAAACAGCAGTTCATTATATGATTGGAAAAACTGGGTCAGGAGAAGAATATAGTGAATTAATTAGTAGTCCTAAAAATGAAAAAATTGCAGAAGAAGTTACTAAAAAACCTGAATAATAAAAACACTAGACAAAAATCTAGTGTTTTTAATTATATTTTTCTGCCCATTGTTCAATAGAATTTATAATTGATTCCATTGCTTTTCCTTTTTCAGTTAAATTATACCAAATCGTATTATCATCATCAATTTGACGGCAAATTATATTTTCTTTTTCTAATTCTTTTAGTCGTTCACATAAAACTTTTGCACTAATACCAATTCCGTCTTCAATCTTACAAAAACGACTAGGACCATCAAGTAAAAACTTAATAAGAAGACCATTCCACTTTTGACTTAATAATGATAAGGCAGATAAGACTTTTGGACATAATGATTTTTTCATCTTAATCACCTCTAGAGTTATTATATCGATTTCTATTTTAAAATGCAATAATCTTGCAATGACAAAAAAATGAAAATATGCTATACTAATAAGGTATAAAAGTTAGAATTAAGGAGTAAAGTAGTATGAAATATTTCGGAACAGATGGAGTTAGAGGAAGAGCAAACGAAAACTTAACCATTGAAATGGCATTGAAAATTGGTAAATATATTGGAAGTAAATATAAAAATGTTGGAGTTGGAAAAATTTTAGTAGGAAAAGATACGCGTCTATCAAGTAGTATGTTTGAATATGCGTTAGCCTCAGGAATTAGTAGTGGTGGATGTGATGTTTATTTATTAGGTGTATGTAGTACACCAAGTGTTGCACATATCCTAACAAAAGAAAAATTTGCTTGTGGAGTAATGATTTCTGCGAGTCATAATCCTTACTATGATAATGGAATTAAATTATTTAATCATGAAGGAAAGAAAATGAATGAAGAAGTTTTAGAGAAAATTGAAAAGTATATGGATAATGAAATTGAAATTGATTTAGCTAAAGATAATCATATCGGAAGAATTATTGATTGGCAAGAAGGAAAAGTACTATATGAGTCTTGGTTAAAATTAAATACTGATCGTGATTTCTCTAAGTTTAAAGTGGCTTTAGACTTAGCCAATGGAAGTGCTACGGCTAGTGCATATAAAGTATTTAGTTCATTACGTGCTAATGTTAAAGTGATTCATTCAAACCCAAATGGAATAAATATTAATACAAAATGTGGATCAACACATCCAGAAAGCCTTCAAAAATTAATTCGTGAAGAAAAATATGATGTTGGATTTGCGTTTGATGGAGATGCGGATCGTTTAATTTGTGTGGATGAAAATGGAAATGTGGTAGATGGTGACCAATATATGTACATTTTGGGAAAATATATGAAAAAACACAGCAAATTACAAGATAATGTAGTTGTAACCACAGTAATGTCTAACTTAGGGTTATATAAGGCATTTGAAGAATGTGGAATCAATACAGTAAAAACAGCTGTAGGAGATAAATATGTATTTGAAGAAATGGAAAAAAATGGTTATTCTTTAGGTGGAGAGCAATCTGGGCATATTATTTTTAAAAAACATGCAAATACAGGAGATGGAATTTTAAGTGCACTTAAATTACTTCAAGTTATGTTAGATGAAGATAAATCTTTAAGTGAATTATGTAAAGGAATGGATATTTATCCACAATTATTAGTAAATGTTCCTGTTGCAGATAAAAAACAGACAATGCAAGATGAAGAGTTATTAAACAAGGTAAAACAAGTAGAACAAGAACTAGGAAATGAAGGACGAATCTTAGTTCGTGAAAGTGGAACAGAATCATTAGTTCGTGTAATGGTTGAAGCGAAGACAAAAGAACTATGTGAAAAATATGTATACTTTATTGTAGATGATATTAAAAATCGAAATCTATAAAATTAGGATAATTTAAAAAGTCTTCCTATTATATATTAGGAGGACTTTATGAAAATTAAAGAGTTATATGAAGAAGAAAGACCGCGAGAAAAAGCTTTAAAAATTGGAATAGAAAATTTGAGTAATCGTGAATTACTAGCATTATTGATTCGTTGTGGGACAAAAAACAAATCAGCATTAGATATTGCAGATGAAATTTTATTACATTTAAAACAGATTCATAATTTATATAGTTTTGACTTAAATGAACTAATGAAAATTAAAGGAATATCTAAAGTAAAAGTTTTAGAATTGAGTTGTATTCGTGAATTATCAAAACGAATTTCATTTTCTAAAATAGAATCATCAACAATTATTAATAATGCAAGTATTTTAGGAGAGTGGCTAAATCATTTGATAGGATATTTACATCAAGAACATTTTATGGTTATTTTTTTAAATACTAAAAATCAGATTATTCATTATAAAAGTATTTTTATAGGATCACTTGATTCGGCAATTGTTCATCCTAGAGAAGTATTTAAAGAGGCGATGAAATATAGTGCTCGTTCACTTATTTTAGCTCATAATCATCCTAGTGGTGATACAGAGTATTCTTTAGCAGATAAACAAGTGACAAAAAAGCTAATTGAAGCAGGTAAAATATGTGGTATACCAGTAATTGATCATGTTATTGTAGGGAAGAATAAAGTGTTTTCTTTTCGAGAACATAATATATTACAGTTTGAATAGAAAGAAGGGATAAATTGAGAAAATTAAATCGATTACAGAAAATTTTATCATTTTTAATAGGGATAGTAGTGTTAATAACAGTAATATTTGGTTTTCTAAAAAGTAGTATTATTTTGAGATATGGATATGATATTGTTGCGATGGGTAAATTTTATTTATTACAATCACCAGTTGAATCTATAAAAGCAACAATTGAAAGTTTTGATTCAATGAATAATTTAGAAGCAGAGTATGAAAAATTAAAAACAAGTCAGCTAAAAACAATTTTTTTACAGAATGAAAATAATGAATTAAAACGGCAAATTGAAGAATTAACTAAACTAACAAATATGCAAAATATGAATTCTCAATTTAATTATAAAGCTGCTACAATTATTAATCGTGATGTAAATTCATGGAATGATGAATTAGTAATAAATGTGGGAGAAAATCATGGCATTCAAATCGGAAATATTGTAGTAGGGGATAGTGGGATTATTGGAAAAATTACACAAGTAAATCCACTAACCTCCAAAGTTACACTTGTTACTTCATCGAAGTCTATTAATCAAGTGTCTGCTACAGTTGTTATAGATGATAAAACTCAAATTGATGGGATTGTTCAAGGATTTAATCGTATAGAAAATGCAATAGAATTAAGAATTTTAATGCAGGATGTTGAGATTAAAGAGGGTAGTGCAGTAATTACAAGTGGATTAGGTAAATTGTATCCAGCTGGAATTACAATAGGTAAGGTAAAATCAAGTAAAAAACTAGATAACGAATTAGGACAACAATTGAATGTTGAAATAGCGCAAAATTTAGAACAGCTTCGATTTGTGAGTGTAATTGTAGGTAGTAAATAATGAAGCAAAAAATTGTTTTAATTGTTGCAATTATAATTGAAATATTATTTGTGGCGATACTTCCATATTCGATTAATGATAAGCTGATTTCTATTTCACCTTCTTTCTTTTTAGCAATGCTGATTATTTCTCAAAGAAAAAATGGATTATGGGATAATTTTATTACTTGTATTGTATTTACTACGGTATATAGTATTTTAATGAATTTACCAATCTTTGAAACAAACTTTATTTATATTTTACTGTTTTTAATTTCTAAAATTTGGAGTAGATCTATTTTAGATAGTATTCTTGAAATGACGGTATTAGGTGTTTCTGTGGTATTTGTGAAAGAAGTTATAGTTCAAGTAATTCGATATTTTATTTATAGTAAAAAGGTTAATTTTTTAGATGTGCTTGGATATCGAATTGCACCAACGATGTTGTTTATGATTTTTGCGATTTTTATTATGGTCATTATTTATCAAATTATTTCTGATCATTATAAAGTGAAACAAGAAATGGGAAGACAGCATGAAAAAATAAAAGTTTTTAAATATTTTAATAAATAGCTACTTAAAATAGTAGCTATTATTTTTTTAGTAATTATATTTTAATTTATAGATAAGAAATGTTATAAATAGAGTAGAAATAGGAGAACATTATGGAAAATAAAACAATGATGCAGTATTTTGAATGGTATATTCCTGCGGATAAAAAACACTGGATAAGAATTAAAGAAAATGTAGCTAAATTAAAAAAAGTGGTATTGATATGCTATGGTTGCCACCAGCATTTAAAGCTACTGGTGAACATGATGTAGGATATGAAGTATATGATTTATATGATTTAGGTGAATTTGACCAAAAAGGTACAATACCAACTAAATATGGAACAAAGGATGAATATTTAGATGCAATTTATGCATTACAACAAGAAGGAATATTTGTGATTGCCGATATTGCTTTGAATCATAAAGCATCTGGAGATTATAAAGAAAGATTCCATGTACTTAAAATGGATCCAAATCAGCGTCAAACCCTAATATCACAACCTTATGAAATACAAGGATGGACAGGATTTGATTTTTCTGGTAAAAATAATCAATATAGTGATTTTAAATGGCATTGGTATCATTTTAATGGTATTGATTATGATGCATTACATGATGAAACGGGTTTATATCTTATTTTAGGAGATGGTAAAGGGTGGTCCGATCAGGTAGATGGAGAACACGGTAATTATGATTATCTGATGTTTAATAACATCGATTATAATCATCCAGAAGTTGTATCACATTTAAAAAAATGGGTGAAATGGTTTTTAGAAACAACTAAAATTGATGGCTTTAGGTTAGATGCGATAAAATACATTAAATATGATTTTATGGTTGAATTAATTGATTATATTAAGCATGAAGTAAAATCAGACCTATATGTTTTCGGTGAATATTGGAAAGGGATAGGGATTCTTTATCGCAATATATAAGTGATACAAATCGTAAGTTTGATTTAGTAGATGTAGTATTACATATGAATTTATTTAATGCTAGTAAAAATGGAAATCGTTATGATTTGACTAAAATTTTAGATGGCAGTTTAATGAAATATGATGATATGAAAGCAGTAACTTTTGTGGATAATCATGATTCACAAAGAGGACAGGCGTTAGAATCATGTGTAGAAGAATGGTTTAAACCAATTGCTTATAGTATTATTTTACTTCGCCAGCAAGGATTACCTTGTGTATTCTATGGAGACTACTATGGGATAGAAGGAGAATTTGCTCAAATGGATTTTAAAGAAGTAATTGATAAACTATTATACATCCGTAAAAATTATGTTTATGGTAATCAAATTGATTATTTTGATCATCTAAATTGTATTGGATGGGTAAATACAGGTAATGAACATTATCCAAATGGATTAGCAATTGTAATAAGTAATTCAGAGGCAGGACATAAGAGTATGGATATGGGAATGCTTAATGCTGGTAAAGAGTTTGTAGATTATCTAGGAAATTGTAGTGAAAAAATTATAATTGGGGAAGATGGATGGGCAACATTCCCTGTAGAAGCTGGTTCAGTTTCAGTTTGGATTGCTCAGGAATCAATAAATTAAGAATGCTTTTTTAGAAGCATTTTTAATTTATGGTAAAAAAGATAAGTATTGTTTACAAGTGGGGTAATAATTGTTATAATTAATATAACTATGGAGGTCTAACAATGGAAGAATTAGGTAGAGAACTTCGACAACGTAGAATAGAATTAGGATATACAATAGAAGAAGTTTCATCAAAAACAAGTTTAAGTGTTAAAAATATTCGACAGTTAGAATCTGGTGATATTTCTTCGTTTAAAGAAGATTTAACATATATTCCTTTTTATTTTAAAAATTACTGTAAAATATTAAACATTGATTATAATGAATTAAGATCTAAATTAGATGATTCAATTGAATCTTATACTACAGCAATGAAGCTAGAAGAATTGAATCAAAAAAAAGAATTAGAAAACAATATTCGTAAAAATATGACATTACCAAATAAAGCACCAGTAAAAATTAATTATGGTTTAATTAGTTTTTTGGTTATCATTATTGTGTTAATCGCTGTAATTGGTTATGGGATTATTCATATGCTTTCACAACCAAAATCTGAGCCTACTCCTCCTAGTGTAGTAGAGACAAAACCACAGGTTACTCCAGCACCTGCAGTTACACAACCTGAGGTAAAAGAAGAAAAAATTGAGATAAATTCCAAAAATCAAACTATATATGAAGTTAAGTTAAAAAAAGAAGCAACTTTTAAAATTATACTAGAAGAAGATAGTTGGGTGACTTTTCAAGGTAGTACAACTCCACTAGCAGAAAAGGTTTATAGAAAAGATGAGAATCCAAGTTTAAATGTGAAGCCAAATGAAAAAGTAGTGGTTCGATTGGGAGTTGTAAAATCTAATTATTTTATGATAGATAATCAAAAAATTGAATGGAATCAAAATCTAAATAAAGATGTGCCTCAAACTTTTGAGATACATCTTATAGGAGAATAATAATGAATTTACCAACAAAAATAACAGTATTTAGAGTATTGATTGTTCCTGTAATTTGGATAGTATTATTAGTACCGTATCTTCCAGAAATAATTCGATATTCAATTGTATTTACTTTATTTACTATAGCAAGTATCAGTGATTTTTTAGATGGGTATATTGCACGAAAATACAATATGATTACATCTTTAGGAAAATTCTTAGATCCAATTGCAGATAAAGTATTAGTGAATAGCGTATTTATTTTTCTAGCATACCATAATAAAGTTAATTTAATTTTAGTGTTACTGATGATTACTCGTGATACATTAGTAGATGCTTTACGAATGAATGCAAGTGAAAAAGGGATTGTGATTAGTGCAAAACT
>JBHALC010000105.1:0-18659 GCA_041827565.1 Erysipelotrichaceae bacterium | reverse complement strand
TTGGCATTTCTAAACTAGCAGGTTGATAAATATAAATATCATTGATTTTTTTGGAAAAAATAGGAAATAATACTTCTCTATTTTCCACATTAATTATATCATAATTTTCTAAAGATTGTTGTACCATATCTTTTATTATTTGATTTTTTTCATGAAATGTTAGATTCGTGTCTATTCTTTTTAATTCATTGCTTTCAAAATAATAAATTGCATCAATTTTATTTTTTAATTCTATACTTTCTTTGATAATAATAGCTTGAACTAGTGTATTCTCATCCTTGATTTTAAAACCAATTTTTTCTTGCTTTAAAAACTGTTGTAATACTTTAATATCCTTTTTATATGGTTTTAATCCTTGATAATTTTCATTCACAATTTTACATAATTTATTCATAATAATTCCCAATTAAATTCACAGCAACCATTCCTGCAGTTTCTGCTCTTAAAATCCTTTTTCCCAAATTAAAAGGCTTAAATCCTAATTTTATTGCTTGTTCAATTTCTTTTTCACTAAATCCACCTTCAGGTCCAATTACAATCGTTACAGATGTAATATGTTTAGGTAAATCTTTAACCATATAACTCACATTATCAATATCTTCATATGCGATTAAATTTAATTCACTTTTTACTTTTTCTACTTCTTTAAAATCAATAACATCTACAACTGTTGCATGATGTGTTCTTCGAGCCTGTTCACAAGCTTCAAGTGTAATTTTATTCCATCGTTCTAATTTTTTTTCTTTTTTTTCATCTAATTTCACAACACAACGACTACTATTTAACCCTACAATTTGGTATACACCTAATTCACTAGCTTTTTGGATTAAAAAATCCCACTTATCTTTTTTGATTAACGCAGAAACTAAAGTGATTTTTACTTTTAATTCACTATGATCTTCTATTAGTTGTAATGAAGTGATTTTTACATCTTCTTGATATTCTACTTGTCCTATATAACACTTTTCTAAACTATCAATAATTCGAACTTTACTATTCGGTTTTAATCGAATCACATTCTTAATATGGTGATTTTGATCTTTTGTTAGTTGAATACTATCCGTATTAATAATTTCATTATAAAAATATTGTTGCATAAAACCTCCATTTTAAAAAAACATGAATTTATTTCATGTTTTATTTTTTAAGCTTTAATCCTAGATAAATTGTTAATCCAATAAATCCAAGTGTAATTACTCCTAGAGCAATTGAAATGATTAGTAATATTTGTTGTAAGTTATTTAATTTTTGATTTTCTAATTGAATTTTTTCAAATTCTTGATTCATCTTTTCAAAAGAATCTGCAAAAACTTGAATAGTATTTTCTTTAGTATCAATTTGGTATAATGCTAATTCATTCTTATCATTATATAGTGGTACAACCACAAATCGTTTTAATTTTTCATTGTCATATTGCAATCCAATTATTTTTTTACCAAATAGCTCAACTTCATTATAAATCATTCCTAATTTTGTAACTGATTCATCCACAAAACCTAGGACATATTTCTTTTCACCCACTTGGAATTCTTCATATAGAGAAAATTTCCCATTATGAGAATACATCCACTTTTTATTTCCTAATTCATCTACTGTATAAACTAAAATCGTTTTTAATGTATCATTTTTAAGAGCTTTTACTTTTACTTGATTAATTTCGATTTCTGTTTCACTATAACCTTGAGGTTTTTCTTCTGGCAACATTGATAGTACACCTATTTTTTTATTTCGATATTCAAATGTTGTTTTTGGTTTTTCATCCACTACAAAATTAATTCGATAAGTTCGAGTTGTTTCATCTTCAGCTGTCACAACAATTTCATGTTTATTTGATCCTTCTTTTAATTCAAGTGTTTCTTCATTTTTTAATGTTGCTTTAGAATCAGATGCAATTGCAGAAATATGAACTGTTTTTGTTTCTGCTGGCAATTTAACAGTATAATCAAAAATCTCTGCATTAAATTGTGGTTCTAATTCACCTTTATCTATTTTTAAACTAGATAAATAAGAATTATTTGATTTTTCATCTACTGGTTTTTTTGTTTCTTGGTTTGGTGGTGCAACAGAAATATCACTTCCTTCATCAGAAGAACTTGATCCTCCACTTGATGAACCTCCACCTGATGATCCACCCTGTCTTGGTGTAGGTGTCGAAGTTTGTGGTTCTACTACCGTAATCGTTACAGATCTAGAACCTAAATTCGTTGCTGAACCACTCTCACCTTCAACTTGAATATTACTAAATGTAATCGTTGCACTCCCAACTTGATTTGCTGTAAAACTTAAAGAACTTTGAGCCCCCTTGCTAGGTAAAAATGCATCGGATGAAATTGAAATAGGTGCTACTCCTGCATTACTTGTGCTTACAGAAAATTCTACTCCTGAATCTTCTGAAGCAGTAAAACCATAGCTTATTGTTACATTGCTTCCTCTTGTTACAGTTCTAGCACTAGCAGAAGCCCAAAAATTAGCGCTAAATGCTTTAACTTTTAATGGTAAAAGTACCATTAAAAATACTAATAATATACTAAAATATTTTTTCATCTATTTACCTCAATAATTTAATTCCTTTAATATGACGATAAATCATCATCATATCACTTAAATTAACAGTTTTATCACTATTAATGTCGGCTAAATTAAATTGATTCCCTTCTACAATTTTTATTTTTTTAATATGACGATAAATCATCATCATATCACTTAAATTCGTTTTACCATCATTATTTATATCACCATTTTTCTTAATATTTTCTACTTGCGGTAAAGATGGTGGTATATCTGAATTTAATGATTTTTTACCTTTAATCACATGCTTAAATTGACTAGCTTTTACATATACATATTGTTGATTAAAGTCATACTTACCATCATAAACAGATTTTGCAATCTTATCTGTACGATTTGAGTTAATTGGAGTATCTGGATGAATTTTATACCATTTTTCACTATTATGTGTTACTTCTTCAATAATCACAAAAGGTCTTTCTAAATAAGACTCTAATGAATAAAGTGGACGATTGTCACTTACACTTGCATAAGCTTTAATATCTTCTTTGTCTTTTTGAATTCCAATTGTATAATAATTGTAATCTTTAAATCCTAAATTACGATCAAAGCGATAATAATTTGCTGCTGCTTTTTCTCCCCAATATGGATCACTAGCATATTTCACATTCATTCCACTCGCTTTATCCCCAACATGACTACCAAAATATCTCCAGTCATCACTGTGTGCATATCCTCTTGATACAAAATTTAATGCATGCTCATAAATACTTGCTTCATTACTAATATATCCATTTGCACTTGCATATGGACTGCTATCTACTGCCCCATGTCCAAATAAATTTAATTTCGATTGTGCTATATCACTATAACCATCTGCAGATTCATTTTTAGCAATACCATATGTTAGTAAAGCATTAGCTCCAAATTGGTTTTGAGCATCTAAAAATGCTTTTTCTGTCGCATTTAAAATACTCATTCTCATTGTTCCACCATATTTATATGGTAAGTGATATTCTAGTTTATCATAAAACCACACTTTAAAATCATCTACCGTATAATTCACTTGTGAACGATAAGGTAAAAACTGATAATAATTATAATGCGGATGATTTGCATTCTCAGCATTCACAAAATGATCATTAATTAAATCATTTACCATAACTTTATAATCTTTATAAAAATAATGCCCATCATAACTATAGTAATTTATTCCCTGTTCCATAAAACTTGGAGCAGGTCCAATTTCAATACCATAAGAACTTAATTGTTTCACATTTGTAGAAATAAAGTGTTTCAATGAACCATTTTCATTACGATATCTAGATAAAGCTAAATTAGAAGAATACGGCAAAATTTCTGCCTCAAAACCATTATTTTGCTTGTTTAAATAAAAGTTAGCTCCCGCTAAACGAATAATTAATTGTTCATCTACTTTTGTTGTACCTAAATATAACGCATCTGCTGCATAAGCTCCATTTGTATATCCGCCTGCACCTGTTTTTTCTTCTGTCATATTATAATTATAAGATGAAGTTGAACTAGATGTATTCATATTCACAACTCCATAATTGATAGATAAAATTTCATCATTTAAAACAACTGCATAATTTCGACTTCTACCTAAACTACGACGCTTTGCATTTGCATCTGCATAAGTTGTAAAAGTATCAATAACTGAACCCTTTTCACCATTATCATTATATTCAACTACTTGATACTCACTTGAAGCACTGATTTCTTTTTTTACATTCAAAAAGAAAATAAGCATCAATACACAAACGATTATCCCTATTTTTTTCATTCTACTCCTCCTTAAAACATTTTAAATTCAACTGATTTATCCTGTAAATCTAAAATGGCATATCCTGGTAATGTTCCATCATAATTATAACTAATTGATCCAGGATTCACTACTAAAACTTGATCAACCCATTCACAGACTCTAGTATGAATATGTCCAAAACATACAATGTCACATTGATACTTTTTAGCTTCTTTAGCTAATCTTTTTTCTAAATTAAATCTCGAAAATAAATGACCATGTGTAATAAAAATTCGAACACCATCTATTTCGATTATTTTTATATCCTCTGTTCCATCATAATCATTATTCCCTGCAACACGAATCATCCAATCTGTTTTAATATCACTACAATAATCACCACAATGAATAAAAAATTGAATTTCAGGATGTCTTTTCCTTACATCAACTAAACGATCCACTTTGCCATGATTATCTGAAAACACAATAATTTTCATTTTGTTCCTCCAATTTATTTACTTTATAATCTAAATTAAATAATTTTTGAATCTGATTTTCTAAGCTTTTTTTATCTTTTGTCGTATATATCTCAACAATCAATTCTGAACATTTTTCTAAACTTAATAATTCAATTGAATGAATTGTGGGAACATTTAAATAGGATTTAATTTTTTCTTCAATAATAGGATAATGCGTACATCCTAAACAAATTGCATCTACCTTTCTTTTGTATGGACTTAAGTACTCTTCAATCGCACTAGTAATCAATTGATTGTCCATATTTTCAATCGCTGGCACAAACTTTGGAGTAGCTAAGCAAAGCATTTCTTTATCATTATTTTTTAAATAAGCTTTACTAGAAATCGTTGCTGGAGTAGCAATTAATAGGATTTTTTCAAAAGAAGATTGATTCATATAATCAATTGTAGGTTTTATTACCCCAATAAAGTTAATTTTTGAATATATTCTTTCTAACTCATCCAAAACATTTGCACAAATTGTATTACAAGCTATAATAATTGTAGTACATTCTTTAGAAATCAAAAAGTTAATCACTTTTTGAGCTACAACCAACAATTCTTCTTTTGATTTAGTTCCATACGGATTATTTTTTTGATCTGCAACATAAATATAATGATTTGGATACTTTTTAATCAATCCAAATAAATTTGTTAGTCCACCTATTCCTGAATCAAATACTCCAACTTTTGCCATATGCCTTTACTCCTATAAATTATATTATACAACACTTTTCTATTTATTTAAAATATAGTATACTTATAAAGGAGGACATTTCTATGAAATTATATTTAGCTGGAGCATTATTTAATGAAGGAGAAGTAAAACAACGCAAGTTTGAAGGGGAACAACTACGATTAAATTTCCCTGAAATTGATATTTTTAATCCAATTGATATGCCATTTAACACAAATAAAAGTTCACTACCTAGTGCAATCGAAATTTACGAAAATGATACAAAAGCAATACTAGAGTCTGATATTTTTATTGCTGACCTAACAAATGAAGATGCTGGAGTACTAGTAGAATTAGGTATTGCAATTCAAAATAATACAAAAATTATTATTGGTATTAACTCTGATATTCGTCTTAAAGCTGCAAATCAATATGAAATCCCATCTTATGCTATGAATCATTATGTATTAGGTGGATTACAAAAACATGGACATTTAGTTTATAGTTTTCAAGAAGCAATTGATTTACTAAAAAAACTATTAAATAAGTAAAAGAGCAAGATTAATTATTCTTGCTCTTTTTTCTCCTCTTCTTTTTTAGGTTTTTCAATTAATGCTTTACGAGAAACATTTACTCTTCCTTTATCATCAATTTCAACTACCTTCACTTTAACAATGTCTCCAATTTTTAATACTGCATTTACATCTTCAACTCTTTCATGTGCAATTTTAGAAACATGTAATAATCCATCTACATTTCCATATAAGTTTACAAAAGCACCAAATTTCTCAATTCTTACTACTGGTCCTTCATAAATTTCACCAACTTGTACTACTTTTGTGATTACTTCAATCATTTTAGCAGCTTTATTTAAAGCTTCTCTATTCATATGGTAAATCACAACTCGACCATCATCTTCAATATCAATCTTCACATTATCACACTCTGCAATAATTTGATTAATCATTTTTCCACCTGGTCCAATTACTTCTTTAATTTTGTCTACTGGAATTGTCATTTGGTGAATTTTTGGTGCATATTTTCCTACATCTTCACGAACTTGATCAATTGTTGCTAGCATATTACTTAAAATATGAGCACGCCCTACTTTAGCTTGAGCTAATGCTTCTTTAAAGATTTCAGGTGTTAATCCTTCAATCTTAATATCCATTTGTAATGCTGTAATTCCTTTTTCAGTACCTGCAACTTTAAAGTCCATATCTCCTAAATGATCTTCCATTCCTTGAATATCACTTAATACTGTGTAATGTTCTCCATCTTTTACTAATCCCATAGCAATACCTGCAACTGGTGCTTTAATTGGAACTCCAGCTGCCATTAATGCCATTGTTCCTGCACAAATACTTGCTTGTGAACTAGAACCATTTGATTCTAATACTTCAGCAACAAGACGAATTGTATAAGGGAATTCATTTTCTTCAGGAATTACTTGTAATAAAGCTCTTTCTCCTAAAGCACCATGTCCAATCTCTCTTCTTCCAGGCGCTCCCATTCTACCTGTTTCTCCAACTGAGAATGGTGGGAAATTATAATGATGCATAAAACGCTTAGAATCATTTTCTGTTAAATCATCAATAATTTGATTATCATTTAATGCCCCTAATGTACAAACTGATAATACTTGTGTTTCTCCACGAGTAAACATTGCACTACCATGTACACGAGGTAATAAATCGATTTGTGAATTTAGTGGACGAATTTCTGTAATTTCTCTTCCATCCGGTCTAACTTTTTCAACTGTAATTAATCGACGAACCTCATCTTTAACAATATCATGTGTAATTTCTTTTACTTGTTTTAAAATTTTGTTTAAGTTTTCACTTTCAGCATAACGCAGTGCAAATTCTTCTTGCATTTTTGCTTCTAAAACATCAATTGCTTCGTAACGAACTAATTTCTCTTTAATTTGTACTGCTTTACATAAATCTTCTTTACATAAACTTTCAACTTCTGCTTTTAAATCAGTATCAACTTCATATAAAGTAATTTCTCTTTTTTCTTTACCTGCTTTAGCAACCACTTCCTCTTGGAATTCTACTAATTTTTTAATGTATTCATGTCCAAATTCAATTGCTTCTAGCATTGCTTCTTCACTAACTTCCTTAGCTCCTGCTTCAACCATGTTTACTGCATATTTCGTTCCAGCTACAGCTAAGTCAATATCAGAATTGCGCATTTCTTCAACAGTTGGATTAATAATTAATTCTCCATTTACTCGTCCTACATGTACTCCTGCAATTGGTCCATTAAATGGAATATCTGATAAACATAATGCTAAACTCGCACCAAACATTGCTGTCATATCCACATTAGAATCTGGATCTACTGATAATACCGTATTCACAACTTGTACTTCATTTCTAAATCCTTCAGCAAATAATGGACGAATTGGTCTATCAATCATACGAGCAGTTAAAGTAGCATGTTCACTCGGTCTTCCTTCACGACGTAAAAATCCTCCCGGAATTTTACCAGCTGAATATAATTTTTCCTCAAATGTTACTGTAAGTGGGAAAAAATCAATATCTTTTGCTTGTTTACTAGCAGTAGCAACAGATAAAACAACACTATCTTCGTAACGAATTAATGCACTACCTCCAGCTTGTTTTGCGATTTCACCTGTCTCAACGATCAAGTTTTTACCACAAAAATTAAATTCAAATACTTGTTTCACGTTCTTCACCTCTAAAATTTCATTATCATAATTTTACCATAAATATTATGTTTTTAATAATTAAATTATCTATTTTTTAAAATAAATTGTGAATTTACTTCCATAAGGTATATTTTTATTCACATCGATTCGATACCCATGTAATTCAACTAATGTTTTTACAATAGATAAACCTAATCCTGTCCCTAGATTTGTATTTCTTGCCTTATCCACACGATAAAAACGCTCAAAAATCTTAGGATGCTCTTTCTCATCAATTCCAATTCCTTCATCACTTACTTCAACACAATCTTTTTTTGCTGTGATTTTAACAGTTCCTGTTTCACTATAATGAAATGCATTCGTTAATAAATTCGTTAAAATAATAACCATTTTTTCATAATCAAAGTCAAAAAATTCATGCTCTATAATCATCTCAAAACCAATATTTTTTTGATAACTTTTTCCATTTTGATATGCCTGTTGAATTACAGGAATAATGGATTGATTTACAATATTTAAATCATAATGATTTTTAGAAATTTGAAGTAATTGTTTTGTTAGTTTTTCCAGTTTACATACTTCATCTTGCATATCTTTTAAGAACTGGATTTGATTTTCTTTATCAATATCTTCTCTTAATACAATCTCATTCATTGCCTTTAATACACTAATTGGTGTTTTTAATTCATGTGAAGCATTTTGAATAAATTCTTGTTGAAATCTTTCTTTTTTTACTGTATTTGTAATATCATTTAAAAATAAAATACCTCCTGTCAATTTTGAATTTTCGAGTGGAATCGAATGCAAAAATGCTTGGTAAAAACGCTTCTGATTTTCAAAAACAATCTCTTTTGAAACTTGGCGTTCAAACCCTTCTTCAAGCAACAATTGTAATTCCATAATTAACTTTATTTTATCATATGCAGTTTCTTCTAATTTAGATATAGAAAACGGATTCATTTTCTCATTAAACAAGATTACTTTCCCTTTTCCATCCACTATTAAAATTGGATTTGGAAAATGTTTAATTGCAATATCTAAATGTTGCTTAATTTGAATATAATTACTTTCTAATTTTCGATATCTACTTACTTCTTCAAAAGATTTTTCTTTTAATTTTTTTCCATATTTTATATGTGTATCAATTAAAATTACGATTAAAAACATTATTAATGCATAATGAGTAGCAGGATAAAAAATACCAGCTATCAATAATGAAATAGTAATTAATCCTATATGTACTTTATTCATCTTTTAAAATATATCCTATTCCATAACTACGTTCTATTACAAAATGCTCACTTTTTACTTTATTTCTTAGTTTAGAAATATGAACATCCACTATTCTTGTATCTCCATCGTAATCAAATCCCCAAATATGATTTAAAATTTCATCTCTAGATAGTACTTTATTATTATTTTCTAAAAGTAGCATCAACAATTCAAACTCTGTTTTAGTAAGTGATATTTTATTCCCATTTTGAACAATTTCTCTTTTATCTGTACTAATTTTAAGATCATAAAATTCATTGATATCATGATTTCCTTTTTTTAAATGTGCCTTAATTTTTAGTAATAACACTCTTGGTGAAAAAGGTTTGACAACATAGTCATCTACACCCATTTCAAATGCTTCAATCATATCATATTCTTCTTCTTTAGCACTTAACATAATCACAATAGGTTTTTTTCTTAGCCTTTTTAAAACTTCAATTCCATCGAATAAAGGTAGCATCCAATCCAAAAGCATTAAATCAACTCGCTGTTTTTCTAAAATATCTAGTGCCATTGCTCCATCTGTTGCTTCAATTACTTCATAACCTGCGTTTTTCAAATCATAAGATAAAATTTTTAAAATATTCTTATCATCTTCAACAATTAAAATTTTTGCCATATTATTCCCCTTGTACTTTACACTACTATTATACACCAAAATAAAAAAAGTAACACTACTGTGTTACTTAAAATGCAATTTTTGCGTGTCCTTTTAATTTTTCAGAAATAAATGACTTGATTTTCTCACTTGTTAAAGCTTTTTTTAATGCTTTAATTGCATCACTATCTTTATTATCTTCTCTAGCAACTAATGAAACAGCAAATGTTAAGTCATTTCCCTTCTCTAAAATTAATCCATGACTTTCAGGTAATAAATTAATTTTTGATGAATAAGCAGGGTAATTAAATACTAAATCTTTTTCTTGATAAGCATCATTTAAATTTAATAATCCAACTGGAGTAAACTGTAAGTTTTTAGGGTTTTCAGAAATTGTTTCTAAAGTTTGAGTATCGCTACTTGGATCTTTTAAAGTAATTAAATTTGCACTAGCTAATAATCTTAAAGCTCTTGTCATATTTGTAGGGTCACTTGGAATAGCTACTGTTGCATTATTTGGTGTATCCTCTATTTTTTTAATTGATCTTGAATAATAAGATACTAATGCATCATAAATTGGTTGCACTGCAACTAAATTCCCATTATTTCCTTTATTAAATAATTCCATAAATAATTTATGCTGAAAAAAGTTAGCATCTACTTCTTTATTATTTAAAGCAACATTCGCTTGAACATTATCACTTACTTTAACCAACTCTAAAGTATATCCTTCTTTTGATAAATCTTCTTTCACCAGTTCTAACATATCTACCATTGGTGAAGTGTGCGCAGCAACTTTAACTACTTTTTTATTTTCCACTTTATTTGTTGGTGTAGTACATCCAACTAAAACAATAAGTGCAAATAATGACATTAATAATTTTTTCATTTCTCTCTCCTTTTCAATGTAAAAAACTTTGCAATATAATATCCAATAGATTGAATTACTAAAACAATTAAGATAAAGATAATAATTACCACATACATTAATTGATAGTCATACTCTTGATATCCATATCGAAAGGCATAATCTCCTAATCCTCCAGCCCCAATTACTCCCATAACAGTAGAATAAGCTAAAATGCTGATACAAGTATTAGTAAATGACAATACTAAATCTTCCATCATTGAAGGAATTAAGAAATATTTTATGATTTGAATTTTTGTTGAGCCCATCGCTATACTTCGCTCTACAATTTTAATATCCACATTTCGTAATGCTTGCTCAATAAAACGAGCAAAAATACTAATCGAAACTAAACTAAGTGGTAACGTAGCTGAAACAACTCCAAATGAAGTTTTAAATAAAAATCGACTTACCGGTATTAAAACAAATATAAAAATTAAAAATGGAACGCTCCGTAAAGCATTTAATATAAAACTAATGAATTGATATAAGAAAACATTTTTGTATAAGTATTTTTTAGATAAACTAAATAATAGGATTCCAAAAAATAACCCTACCACAAATGTAATTATTGCACTGTATCCAACCATTTGAAGTGTTTGAACTAATGCAATATTTAATCCTTTTTGATGAGCTATAAAACGATCAATCATTTAAGTATTCCTCCACAAATTCGTGATAAGAATTTGATTGATTTTGAATATTATGATTTGGAATAATTTCTTTAGTAATAGTATACTTATCAATCATATATACTCGATCACAAAAACTTTTTAAAACAGCTAGATTATGTGAAACAACCACTAGACTTAAAGCATATTTTTCTTTGATTTTTTTTAATAAATCAAAAATTTCATTTTCACTTTTATAATCTAATTGTGAACTAATTTCATCACATAGCAATACTTTAGGTTTAGATAGAATTGCCATTGCAATCGCTACTTTTTGTTTTTGCCCTCCAGATAAATAGTATACTTTACTTTTTTTATGTGAAGTTAAAGAAAAAAAAGATAAAATTTCATTAATTTCTTTTTCATTTACTTTTTGCTTATTCAGTTTATACACTAAAGATAAATGATAGTATACACTTTGTTTTTCAAGTAAATGTCCACTTTGAAATATATATGCTACTTTTTTGCGTAATGCTCTTAATTGAGATTCACTATCACCATTCACTTCTATTCCATCATAATACAATTGTCCACTATCTTGTTTTTCTAATTGATTCATCATTTTTAAAATCGTTGATTTTCCACTTCCATTTTGACCGATTAAACCAATTACCTCATTTTCGTATAGTTTAATATTTATATTTTCTAATTTAAAATTTGTTTCTAAAAATTGTTTCTGGATATTTTTTAACTCTAAAATCATAAAAACCTCCGATATTTATTTTACAAATATTGCTTACAAAAAAAAAGTATATTGCTCTATACTTTTTTATATATAATTTCTCCATTAATTAATGTATATTTTACTTCAGCTTGAATATCATCAAACTCTTTAGTTAATAATACTAAATCTGCATCTTTACCCACTTCAATACTTCCTACACTTTCTTCAATTTTTAGTGCTTTAGCTGGATTAATTGTAATACTTCTTAGTGCATTCTCTTTTGTAAAACCTTCTTGCATTGCACGAATTACACTATATCGTAATTGATCAATTGGAATAACTGGAGCATCTGTAATAACAGATATGTTTAAATGTTGTAATGCTGCATAAGTTTTAAAACTTCTATTTTTTAACTCATATTTTGATTTTGAAGTAAGTGTTGGTCCAACAAGTAATGGTTTATTAATTTCTTCTAATTCTTCAATAATCAAATGCCCTTCCGTTACATGATCTAAAGTATAATCTAAATCAAATTCCCTACAGATTCGAATTGCGGTTAAAATATCATCACTACGATGAGCATGAATTTTAAAAGGAATTTCTTTTTTTATTACTGGAATTAAAGATTCTAATTTAGCATCATATGGACGGTCATTTTTCATATAATCTATTGTTTTGTTGAGCATTTCTCTAATACTAGCTGCAACTTGCATACGGGTATTATTTGATTTAGTATGATATTTTTTAGGATTCTCACCAAATGCAATTTTCATTGCAACCGGATCTTTTACTACCATTTTATCTACATTATGACCATAAGTTTTTAAAGCAAAAAATGTTCCACCCATTACATTAGCACTTCCAGGTCCAGTTGCTACTGTAGTAATTCCTGCTTTATACGCATCAGAAAATGCTTCATCAATTGGATAAACTCCATCTATTCCTCGTAAATTAGGAGTAATAGGGGAATTAGATTCATTAAAATCACTTCCTTCAAATCCTATTGAACTTTCCCAAATTCCTAAATGAGTATGTGCATCAATAAATCCTGGATAAATATGTAATCCTGTAGCATCAATGATTTCCCCTTCAGCTAAATAATCCACAAATTTGCCATCTTTAATATACAGTGTTTTAACTTCACTTGTATTGTTTATTACATCATAGATAATTCCATTTTTAATTATTTTCATTTTCCTCTCCTTTAGTTTGAAAGATTATCTTCCTTATCATAAGTATAACTTATTTAATTAGATTATACCACTAAAACATAAAAACTTTTTAATTATAATGACCCCTATATTCTAGAAGTCATTATTTATTATTTATTATTTTAAATATTTGTATAAATCTAATGGTGCAATGATTTTATCTCCATCATAAGCACGCATATTTCCACCAGATATCTCATCAATTAAAAGTACTTCATTATTTTCAAGATATCCAAATTCAAATTTAATATCATATAATGTAACATTTTTAGAAGCTAATTCACCTCTCACAATTGTTGCAATTTTTTTAGTTAAAGATACAATAGAATCATATTGCTTTTCATCCATAATTCCTAATGCAATTAGTCCATCTTTTGTTACAAGAGGGTCTCCCTTTTCATCGTTTTTTAAAGTAAATTCAACATATGTATTTAAATCTGCTTTTTCTTCTATGTACTGTCCATATCGCTTAATAAAACTTCCTGTAGCTTTAAAACGACAAATCACTTCTAAACCAAATCCAAACAATTTACAAGGAATCACTTCCATCTCATTTTTATCTGAATTAATTCCCACATAGTGCGTTTTAATGCCTTTTTCTTGTAATAACTCAAAAAAATGTTTCGTACATTTTAATCCTATATTCCCTACTCCTGCAATCGTTAATCCCACTGTATTGGCACCTGGATCAAAAACACCATTTTCTCCAGTTACATCATCTTTGAATCTTAATACAAAATTACCTCTATTATTTTTATAAATATCTTTAGTTTTTCCAGTATAAATTTTTTCCATATGTTCCTCCCATATCTACTTAAATCATACCAAAGTTAATACACTGTTTCAATTATCTTTATAATCATTTTTTAATTTATATTTTATAAAATTATTTTATAAAATTAAATAATAATTTTTAGTTATTACTCTTCAATTCCTTCTTAAAACTGTTTACATATCTTTTTACTAATGATAGTAGATGAACTTGGTCTTCAAAACTCATATACTCCAATGCTTTTAACTCTGCCCTAATTAGCGGGTCTACAATATCATGTGCATATTTTTTTCCTTCTTCAGTAAATTTGATTAATTTATTTCGTTTATCTTTTTCATTACATTCAAGATAAATGTACCCTTTATTAAGAAATGTTTTAACAGTAGCATTTAATGACTGCTTGGTCATATTTAATACTTCACAAATCTATTTTTGACATATCCCTTGCGGATTTATCATAATAATCACCAATACATGAATACTTTTACCAAAGATGTTGCTTAGTATAGTCTTCATATAATGATAAATGATCATCTAACAATAGATGAACTAGCCACTTTGAACGAGTTTTCATCTTTATCACCTCTTCACAGGATAATAGTAACAGATTTTTAGTATAATTCCAACACTTTCTTTTTGGTTAAGTGAACTTTATTTTAATTATATCTTATAGTTTAATAATTTTGATGGAATAAAGATAATATTTTATCAAGTAAAATAGAGTTTTTTCAAAAAATTAACTATTTTTAATATTTAGCAAATCAAATTTACTATCAAACATGAAAACCCTATACTTAAGTGTAAGTATAGGGTTTAAATTGGTCTATTTTTTTAATTTTTTAAGTCCAAATAATGATCCTAACGCAAATAAACCATATATAAAAGTATAATCGGATGTGTCTACATCTTTTTTATTTTTGGCTAATTCTGGTGTTTCTATCACTTTATTATCTACTGTATCTTTTGGTGTATCAATATTTTGAACTACTGATTTATACACTACCTTAAATTCAGAGAAATGACTTACATTTGTTACTAAGTATTCTCCTTCTTTCGTAAATAAAACAGATTGTCCATCATGATATAAAGCTACTACTTCTTTAGTTGTATCATATGGTACAAATACTTTTACTTCTTTTCTTGGTTGTACTTTTTGCCCTTCTTTTTCAAAGAAGATATCATATAGTACTTCATTTTCATTTTCTGATTTTAAGTTTGCTTTGAATGTTGTTCCATTATCAAATGCATTGAATGGATATAAAACCTTAGGTAAGTTTTCACTCACTTCTTGTTTCACTTCTGATGTTACTTTTGGATAAGTAATTCCATGTCCAAATGTGTATAAAATTTCCTCTGCAACAATTTTTTCTTCTTTAATTACCGGAATATCAATTGGTAAAATTCCTTTAGCTTCTGCACCACCAAAAATAACTTGTATTCCTGCTGGAATATTTGGTCCAAATGCTTTATCTGGTCTTAATGATTCTGTTGGATCCATTCCTTTAGAACCAAACGCTGCAACAACTGCTTTTGCTTCTGGATAATTTGCTAAGTCATATGGTCTAGAAATACTTAAGATTACTGCTGGTTTATCTTGCTTATTTGATTCTCTCACTACTGTTGTCGGAACTTTTGTTAGCCAGTTACTCTGAGCTAATCGAGAAGATGAACTAATTTCTGAAATTACAACTACATAATTTGCATCATCAATTTTAGCTTTTAATTCTTCTTCTGTTGTAGTAGAACCATATTTAAATGTCTCATATTGTACTTCATTAGAAACATACCCTTCTGCTTGTAGTCTTCTCATCCCTAATTCTAATCCAGGTAACTCATTGTTGTATGGTGCTAATAATAACACTTTTTCATTTGCTTGCGGCATTAATGGTAAAATACCATTTTCACTTTTTACTACTGTTACTGCTGCTTCTGCAATTTCTCTTTCAGTATCACGATTTAATTGTGATCCTACTTCTTTATTCGCAATTGCTAATCTTTCTTCATATGATTTAAGATTTTTACTGTAATCTAAAATTCCACGTTTTTCTTTTAATCTTAAAATTCTTTCTACTGATTTATCAATTGTTTCCATTGAAATTTTATTTGTATTGATTGCTTCTTTAATATCAGCAATAATTGTATCTAATTTTGCTAAATCATCTCTACTTCTTAAAATTGTTGGCATTAATACGATATCAACATCTGCTTGAATCGCTTTAATTGTTGCTTCACTTTCACCGAAGTGTTTTGAAATGGCATCCATATTCATTGCATCTGTAATTACAACTCCATCATACTTCATTTTTTCTCGCACAATTCCAGTAATAATATCATCAGATAATGTTGCTGGAACATAAATGTTTTGTCCATCTAATTTTGAAACTACTTGTTCTTCTTCTAATTGTGGATATTGAATATGAGCTGTCATAACCATATCTACCCCATTATCCATTGCAACTTGAAATGGCAATAATTCTACTTCTTTTAATTGCTCATATGATTTATCTACTTTTGGTAATCCAGTATGTGAGTCTGTATCCGTGTCTCCGTGTCCTGGGAAGTGTTTTGCTGAAGTAGAAATATTATATTCTTGTAATCCTTTAATCATTTCTAGTCCTAAGTCTGCTACAAGTTGTGGTTTACTTGAGAATGATCTTAAACCTATTACAGGATTATTGGGATTATTATTCACATCTAATACTGGAGAAAAGTTTACATTAATTCCTAATGCACTTAATTCTCTACCAATAATTTGCCCCGCTTTTTTTGAGTAATCTTTACTTCTAGTTGCACCAATTGCCATATTTCCAGGTAAAGCTGTACCACTTCCTAATCGATATACAATACCCCCTTCTTGGTCAATTGTAATAAATAAAGGAATATTTCCATTACCTGCATCATTTTGTACAGCTGCAGCTTGTAAGTCATTCGTTAAATCAAATGTTTGCTTAGTTTCAGCAACATTTTCCGCAAATAAAATTACTCCCCCAAAATCATATGTATCAATGATTTCTTTGACTTCATTATTTAAAACAGTTAAGTTTTTTGCTCCTGTTTCTCCATTTTGTTTCCATTTTCTAAAGTCTGGCATCAACATCTGACCAATTTTTTGTTCTAGTGTCATTGAAGAAATCATATCTTTTACTCTATCATTTGCCTTAATAACAGGTGCTTTAGTAAGAGATAATGCTATAGTTAGTGCAAGTGCACTCATTAAAATTTTGCGCATCATCTTTGTCCTCCTTTTGTAAGCTTTTACAATTATATTATACTCTTATTTTAGTAAAAACACAATACTTTTTGAAAATTTGTTTATAAAACAAAAAAGTTACAGCTTTTAACTGTAACTTAATTAATTAATGTTTAGATTGTTTTAATAAAACGAAACCTAATAACGCAACAAGCATACATCCAATTTCAACTAAATTATCACTTGTATCAACTGGATTTTTAGTATTTAGATTAATAGATAATACATTTGGTTTTATTGCTTTCGTATTTGTTATAACATAACCATTTTGATCTCCAGTAATTTCAATTGTGTAATCTGCTATCTCTACTTCTTTAACTACATATTTAGCTACACTTCCATCTTCATTGTATTTTGGTAAGTTTTTAAACACATGTTCCCAATCTTGAACTTCACTAATTTGTGCTGTACCTACAGCATTAACTAAGTCTCCTACATTGTAGATTTTAACTTCAATACTTGCTTGTTCTGGTCCATCCCATAACTTCATTACTGGTACACTAATTAATTCTAATTAATTCTAATTTATTTGTAATATTGTTATCTGCATCAATAGTTTGTACATATCCTGTTGGAACAACTTCTTCAATTTCATAGTTATATTTCTGTCCATTTGCATCGTAATATGGATACTCACCAAAGTCATATGTCCAACGGTTTAGATTTGCTGGATCGGCAGTTGCAGCACTTATTTGTAAAGTTTGAACTACTGTTCCATTTTGTTTTAAATTTAAAGTAATTTCATTTGGTCTTTTGTTATAGTGATTATTTAAATCTTCCCAAATTTTATCTCCCGAAACATCCGCTAATCGTTTGTTTTTAAATGTTCTTGAAGTTCCATTTGCATTTAAATTTAAAGTAACAGGTGTTGTATCTATTTTATACCCTTTTGGTGCTTGTACTTCTGTGATTGTAAATGTACCACCATTAATCTCAGCAGGTGTAAATGGAACATGATTAAATGTTCTACCATTTTCATCTGTTGGATCTAATGTTAATTCATCTCCATTTGGCTTACGAATTTCAAAAATCGCACCTGGAAGTCTTTCTAATGTTACTTGATCTACTTTATAAATTACTAATCGATTTGCTGAATCAATTGTAATAAATCCACCATCAGTTAATTTCGATAATTAAGTTACCGTAAATTCTTGTTGTGAACCAATT